>JAQVBK010000362.1 GCA_028690365.1 Candidatus Cloacimonadota bacterium | reverse complement strand
AAGCTTCTCAAAATATAGAGATTGAAACAAGACAGATTGAAGAAGATGAGAAGAAACTAGAATTTATAGCCATTCGCGAGAAAGAGGTGAGAACGACTTATAACTCTGATAAGAATAACTTAAATTCAATGGATTGTGCAAAAGCAATAGTAGATGCAGAAGAGTCTTTGCAAAAAGCATATGACGAAAAAGAGCGATTGAAGAAAGAAAAGGAGACACTTTGTGATTTCCAAACAAAAATAAGTGAATTAATTGCCTGGTTTGATGAAGAACAGTACAAAGTGTCGAAACAGATGGTTTTATCTTCTTTAACGTTAGAAATTGCTACTAAGGTAGAGAAAGAAAGTGGTGTTGCATCATTTTTGGCAGAAATTAAAATATATAGAGATGGGATTCTTGGAAAAATAACGAGAATTGACGATTTGTTAAAGGAAAATCAACGTGAACAAGCTGAGTGTCAGCAAATTATTGATGATTGTGAAGCCAAGAAAACTACTTTTTCAGAGATACCAGATTATGTTGCTTTGAAGGACGAAATCAATCGTGAATTTGAAAAGCGAAGCATACAATCAGAGGCAAGGTTTGCTTGCGAGTATGTTTTAGGTCTTAAAGATGAAACTTGGCGCGATGTTATTGAGGGATATCTTGGTAGACGAAGATATACGATTCTCGTGGAGCCAGAATATTATGATATTGCGGATGATGTATTGAATGTGTCTAGGTATAAGTATGCGCATTTGTTCAATACAAAACTGTTAATGAAGAAAAAATTTTATCAAGAAGAAGATTCTGTGGTTCGTTTTATTGATGTAAAGAATCTAGTGGCAAAACGGTATTTTGATTATCAGTTAGGAAGGTTCCATGCAACTACAATAGAAAAGGTAAGAAACTATGAAAATGCTATGTCAAAAGAAGGCAGAGTTTCTGTTGCAATGGATAGTTATTTCATTCGCTTTGATAAAATTAGATTTTATTGTTTGGGTCAGGAAACGATTGAATTAAATCGAATTAAGGCAGTTAAAAAACTTGCAACTTTAAAACAGACATATATTGAATATCAGGAGCAAATTACTAGTGAAAAAGCAAAAAAATCATATCTCGACACGGAGATGCAGTTCTTTGGAGCATATAATTATGATGCTTGTAAAGAATATGACAATGCATTACTCGAGTTTTCAAAGAAGGAATTAGAGCTTACGGCTTTGAAAGAAGCGCAGAAAAATAATACTGAATATATGGAGCTTGCACAGAGAGTTGGAGAACTTGCACAAGAACTTGGTAACGTAGAAGCAGATCGAGAGCATGTTCGTGATGATAAATCAAATATGCAAATCAAGTATAAAACGAACCAAGATGAACACGTAAGAGTTGGCAAAGAAATAGAGATTGTACAAGAGGATCTTAAAAATTTGCAGATTACAAATAATGTTATTTATGTAAAAGCAATTGAAGACTATGAAAAGTTTGCTACAAATGGAAAAATCGGACAAGGCGGAATCTTGAAAGACAGAAGGAGATCAGAAAACAAGCTAAAGGAAGCTGGTGAAAATTTAAGGGGTGGACAAGCTGCATATAATGCGTCCAGAACTAGTGATAATCAGTTGCCAATGACAGATAGCGCCATAGCTGCTTATCAAGCAAGAAAATCAAGGATTTGGATGGATGATAGGCAGGAGATACAGGCGCAGTTAAAGGAACAGACAAAACGTTATGAAGAAATTTTTAAAAATGAATTTGTGCTAACTGTATTAAAATCCTGTGAGTCAGCAAGAGACGATTTGAAACTTATCAATGCCGAATTAGCTTGTCTGAAATTTAAATCGAAATATGAGTTTGATGTAAAGTATGTGAAGGATGGTTCAGATTATGACAAGATATTGGAGTATGCAAAGTATTTAAAAGAGCGTGAAGAACTTGGAACTACATCCGGACAAATGATATTTGATGCAATGACAGTATATTCCGATGATAAGGGCGAGGAACTAGAGAAGGGAATAGAGAAGATTATTTCTCGTATTGTTGCGAGCAATGATAAGGACCAGATAGATCATTATGCAGATTATCGTAATTATATGACATATGAGATTCTTCTGACGAATGATATTCTCACTAAAGCGAAACTTTCAAAGCAGTCTGGGTACAATTCGGGCGCAGAGGTTCAGATTCCATATATGCTGATTTTGCTCTCGGCATTGCTTATGATTTATAATGATAAAAGCAGCTCTACGAGACTGGTATTTATTGATGAACCATTTGCTAAGATGGATCCTACCAACGTAAAAATTATGCTTGGATTTATGAAGGAGCAGAATTTGCAAATGATTTTCTGTGCACCAGATAAGACAGAACTTATAGGAAATGAGTGTGGGGTTGTTTTGCCGGTACTACGAACACAGCCAGATCTTATGGAAATAGGAATTGTAGAAATGCATAAAGGAGTGTAGACTTTGGAATACGAAGAAAAAATATTGACATATTTAGTTGAAAATTATCGTAAGAGCAAAAAGGATTCTGGAGAGAATAGAACAAACAGAAGAACTCAAGTAAAACCTGAAAAGTTATATAAGAAGTATAATGCAAATGACGGTGATTTTGAAGCAATTTCAAAACTTAATAAGACAGTAGAACATCTATCTGAATTAGGTTTTATTAATAGTGATGAAGAAACCTTTGGGACACAGATTCAAGGCATTTATCTGGTAGATGAGAGGATACATGATATTGAACAATATTTAGCCGATAGGTATGGTTACATATCAAAAGATATGCAAATCGAGAAACTACAGAATTTGGTCAATAGATATCAAAGTGCTTCAACTATATGTGAAAAAGAATGTGCCAAATTTCAAGAATATATTGAGTACCGGAAAGTTCCAAAGAATATTGATGAACTTGGTGACATACTAAGGGCGGTAGCTTTTATTGAGAAGAATCAAGAAGACTTATATATTAGAGAAGTATCAATGAAAGTTTATGGAGATTCAAAATTTTTTGAAAACACTACATTGCAGCCTGTATGCAATATGCTTCGCAAATATTTAAACAGAAATTGTAATGAT
>JAQVBK010000361.1 GCA_028690365.1 Candidatus Cloacimonadota bacterium | reverse complement strand
TTTTGGTTGTCAACTTCTGCTCAAACTAAATTATTTAGGGTTATTGTCTTCTTTAACGGAATTTCGAGCGGTGGCGCGAACATACCCCGTTGCTTGCAGCGGGGTGCGCCAGCGCAACTTTGATTCACAAAACCCATTGATTTTATTCTTAAGGTAACATTATACTATATTTGTGATTTTTTTTCTCCCATTAAATATATTTTTAGTTTTCTTTAAGGTTAAATAAGCACTATTATACGAGAAAAAAATCACAAAAGACATAAAGGAATTCGAACATACAGAAATCACAAAACTTCTACTACCATCAAAACTATAATCTGAATTAATTAAAGGGCTTCTTTCTATCTATATCATATATAATTGTGTACTAAAATTGAATGCATCTAAAGGAGATAGGACCATTGCAACTATATCTACACTTGAAGACTTCAAAAAATTAGTTCAGGATGGGTTTGATAAAAATGTAGAATCAATGGAGGAAGAAGGACAATCTACTTCCAAGCAGCTGAAAGCATATTTAATAGAAAGTAATTTTGAAGTCGGAGAGATTGAAGCTCCTGATGGATGTTGGAAAAGTCTAGATGCTTCTAATTGGTACGTAAATACAGCAGGTGAATATCCGAACAAATTATTTTTGAATTCAGGTTTGGAAAGGGTTTGGATAATTTACAGTCTATTGGATGCCAAAACTTCAGACCACATCATAACTAAGTGGATTGAAAGCAAAAAAGGCCTTGACAATTGCTGGTTATCTCGAAAGCATCTTCTGTATTGGGAAAAAAAGGAATCTTGGATGCCCAGAGGTTATGGATTTAAATTCTCAGATAGTCTTCATCCGAAAGAAGAGGCAGGTAATTTTAGTTTAAAAGCATGGTATAGGCCAAATAGATCTATCCTAGGCTTAGACAATATAATCAAAAGCGCTAAACAAAATTTTGCGATTCATAGTTCAAGATGGGATAAAAGAACAGAAGGACACCTAACAATGTCAGCTGAATGGTATAGTAATGGAAAAGTTACTATAAACAGAGCAAATGATATTGATGAGACATTGTTGACAATTTCTGAAATGGCGAATAAATATTTTGATTCTTTAGTAGCCGCCACAAAACTTCGTGATACATCAATGGGTGCTTTTGAAATTAATTTTAGTCAAGAAATTAATTTGAATGCTTTTTCACAGAAGGTTTTGAAAGGAACGGGTGAGATGAAATTATGGCTAGTTGAAATTGAAAGTGGAGATGATTTTAAGCGATTTAAAGGTCTAGATCTGCATACATGGGATCGTGTTTTACTTGACGTAGGACTGGATTTCGCTTATCTCACCATTCCTGGAAAAGGTTGCGTGAATGCTGCACCTAGGATTGCTACCCTCCAGGGAGAAAACAGTGCTGGTAGGACTTCAATATGTCATGATGGGGTAGAGATTTTTGTCTAAATCAGATGATAGGATTGTATTGTGGAGGAATGGGATTCAGTTATTCCACAAATATAAGAATTTTGCAGGGCCATTCAAGTCTGCAGGCTTTGATAAATACGTTGTAGAACAACCATTCTTAACAAACGCTGGTGAAGATATTTCTCCAGATATTATATCTAGTGGAAATGATGGGTGGGTAATTTTTGAGTTAACAACAAGTCCAAATTCTAAAGAACACAATTTCGAAAAATATAGGAGAGCAGATCCACGATACCTAAATCAACATGGTCTCATCGTTCATGATACTGAACCAGATATCTTATCAGGCAGGTTAGAATCTGTGCCAGATGGCCCTGTCTGTAAGCTGATAATCAAAGATGTATTACAAATAGAAAATTCACATTGTTTAAAAAATACAACCCTCGCTAATTATCTAAACAAAGCAGAAGGGACTGATTTATCAAAACTTCCTCAAATACCAATAACTTTAGTTCCTGAGATGGCTTCAAAGAGTGGTGAAATAAAAAGAGGATTAGTTGATATTGTAATGAAATTATTTGATCCGTCATGTGAAGGAATGACTCTTATTCAAATAGTGGACGAAGGATTAGAAAGATTGGCAAACGTAACCAGCGTTACGCAAAAAAAGTCATTGATGAATAAAGTAGAAAATCAAATGAATTTTTTAATTGATAAACATCTAAAAGACTATCTTGAATATAATGATGGAAAATATAGAAAAACAGAAAAATTCAAAAAACATCATGCTACAATGGAATCCATCTCCTTAGAATTGAAAAAATGGTCAGAAAGTTCCCAGAGTACACTTGATGCGTATAGATCAGAAAAAGGTGAATGAATTCTTTGGCTCTTCGTCATTCTCTATGGATAATACTATTTTCAATTCAAGACCGCGCTGGATTTTATGAGAATATTATGAGGAAATCCACACAAAACAACGAAGAGCCTTTCAATTTCACTTTTCTTAACAAATGTATTCGGGGGAGATTTAAGCAGACCGCCGGCAGGAAAAATATATTTTAATTGAATTGGTGATGGGGAAGATTTTTCATTTCTTATTCGGCGGTCCAGTTTCTGACAACTTTCCTTAGTCCATAATTCACTTGAAAAACGTCACTTGAATCCGAAAACAGCCCTCCAAAGGAAAAGATCACTTCGAGTAAAAAGGCTCTGCGAAGGGCTCCTTCTAAACTCCTTTTGAATCTGTGAAAATCAAGGGTTTTCAATCTTGTTTTCTTAATAACCGTATTCGGGGAAGATTCCAGTGTCCACCGGCAGGAAAAATATATTTTAACTGAGTTGAACGTGAAGAAGGGCCTACCTCAATCAGAAAACACCTCCCCAAAAGGGAAAGATCACTTTGAGCAAAAAGGCCCTGCAAAGTGCCCCTTATAAATCTGCAAAAATCGCGGGTTTTAAATTTCACTTTTCTTTTAACAAACGTGTTCGGGGGAGATTTTAGCAGACCGCCGGCAGGAAAAATATATTTAAATTGAATTCATTTGGATTCGGTTAAGGATTTTGAGCTGCTGATCTTGATTTCGACGGAAAAAATCAAGTCCAAATGTTTAGCTCTTAATTTGAAATCGATATCAGATTCCAGTTTTACATTTGATAAATAA
>JAQVBK010000067.1 GCA_028690365.1 Candidatus Cloacimonadota bacterium | reverse complement strand
ATTTTCTCTGTAGCAGAAGTAGGTCCGACTATTTCAATCTCTAACGCCGCTTCGGAGAATGCAAGCCAGAGTTGCTTACCAATGACTCTGTAAGGCAATTTCCCTATAACTCTGATTAACCCTGAATGCTTGGAGACTTCTTGTTCGAAAGTTGTAAAAAATGTTCCTTTGGGAACAATCACTTTTGGTTTTTTGTTGTTTGAAACCAGATCTGTTTCTTCTCCATCTCTGCCGGTAGTAATTACTCCAACTTTTTGAAAAGATGACTTTTCTAAAAGCCAATTCATAAATGAGGTTTTACCCGAATTTTTTGCTAATCCTATTATACTGGTAATTTTAGTAGGAGATTGGACTATGGAGTTAATTAGTAATTGTTTATCTGACATGATAAAAGAAGAGCTTCAGAAAACTGAAGCTCTTTTTATGTTTAGTGTGAAAACCTGTTTTGTCTTTTGGTATCTTTGGGACCAATACTAACCTTATCCCCTCTCATCAGGGAAGATATCCCATCTGTAGATTTCTTTTCTTCACTACAGAATCCTGAATATTTTTTGAGATCCTGTTCTGTAAACGTAGGCTCAGTATAGGTAGTAATTACACCCTCATAATTTCTCAGAATCCAGCGGCCAGGGCTTTGCGAAATCACATAGTTGGGCTGGACCGGAATCTTCCCGCCTCCGCCTGGAGCATCCACAACAAATGTCGGTACTGCAAAACCGGAAGTGTGACCTCTTAGTGATTCAATTATCTCTATTCCTTTGGATACAGGAGTTCTGAAATGAGCTATTCCCTCTGACAAATCACACTGGTAAATGTAATAAGGTCGTACTCTGTTTTTTACCAGTTCATGTACCAGTTTTTTCATTACATCTACCTGGTCGTTTATACCATTCAGCAATACACTCTGATTACCAAGAACAATACCCGCATCTGCAAGTTTAGCAAGAGCAGCACGAGATTCCTGGCTAATTTCTGAAGGGTGATTAAAATGAGTATTTAACCAGATTGGTTGATATTTCTTAAGCATATTAACCAAATTATCAGTAATTCTCTGTGGTAAAACTACCGGAGTTCTTGAACCAATTCTGATTACTTCTACATGATCAATCGACTTCAACTCAATGAGGATTTTTTCCAACCTTTCATCAGACAAAGTCAGAGGATCTCCTCCACTCAGTAAGACATCTCTGACTTCTTTGGTTTTTCTGATATAATCAATTGCTTTCATAATCTGAGTCATCGGCATTGCCGCATCAGTCTCCCCTGCTTTTCTTCTGCGGGTACAATGTCGACAATACATTGAACATTGATCAGTGATAAGTAAAAGAACTCTGTCAGGATATCTATGAGTCAAGCCCGGAACAGGAGAATCTGCATCTTCATGAAGTGGATCCTTCATATCTGAAGGTGACATGTAAGCTTCAAGAATTCTCGGAATTGCCTGAAGCCTGATTGGATCATTTTTATCAGCTTTATTAATTAACGATAAATAATATGGAGTAATTGACATACGAAAAGAAAAAGCTTTATCATTAAATACTGCTTCTTCTTCTTCGGTAAGATCAATGTATTTTTTTAACTGTTCGCCGTTTGAAATACGATTTCTCATCTGCCAGAGCCAATCATTCCAATCTTCCGGTGAAACTCCTTTTTTAATATCTTCTAGTGTAGACATAGCATTTCCTTTATTAATCAGTATATCTTTCTTGGAAAAGTTTCATGAGAACTGGATTCCTGCGTAATAAATCCAGAGAGATCATGGCATGGTTATGAGCATAGCCATTACCAAGAATCATATCAACATCTGCGCCTATTCCTTCAGCACCCAGAGCAGCTTTCGTAAATGAAGTAGCCATTGAGAAGAAATATACAATTCCTCTATCTTTACAAGCCATAATTGAAGCCATTTCTGTATCTTCAACATTGACATTATTGATAACCACGTCAGCCATTTCGCCATTGGTTAATCTGGCAACTTCGCTATTAATGGTAGTTGCATCTGTAGCATCGGCAATAATTATTTCATTGCAACCGGTAGCATAGCAAACCTCAGCATATTCTTTCTTTCTGACAACTCCGATAACCTTACCCGAGACACCTGCTCTTTCACGGGCAATAGCGTTACAGAGTACTCCTGATTTTCCATGTGCGCCAAGAATAACAACATTGTCGCCCGGTTTAACCAGTCTTTCAACCTGAGCAGGTGCTCCGGCTACATCAAGTACAGAAAGAGCAAGATTTTCATCCATATCATCAGGAAGCTTAGCATAAATACCAGAGCTGAACAATATGGCTTCACCATCTATTTCTGCCTGATCTTTGTCCAAATACACTTTGTTCACTTTATTTACTTTCAGTGGAGTCAAAGATAAAGATACTAAAGATGCAATTTTATCTCCGATTTTAACGGGTTCTTTCATTTCAAATTTTGGTCCGATTTCTATAACTTTTCCAATCAGCATTCCACCTGAACCAGTGTCTTCGTTTTTGTGTTTTCCGGTTCGGTTTGTGAGGTCAATAATATGATCAGCAAAAGCTTTCTCCAGGTCAGAGTGTCCTTGTTTCTGCAATTTTGTCTTAATTTGATGGAAAGATGCAGAATCAATATTCAATCGAATGACCTGGAGTTTAATTTCGTTATCCCAAATCTCCATATCATTACTGATTATTCTGGCAGGCTGCGGTAAAACACCTTTTGGTTCAATCACTCTGTGAGTTCCGTATCTGTTGCCGTTTAATTTCATTTTTCCTCCATTTATTTTTTTAAAGGTTTGTGACACACAAAAAAAATGTCTGGTCTGTGTCAATCAGATTTGTTTTTATAGCAATTATAGTGTTTTATATCATAAGGTTACTAAATTTCACCTAAAGCAGATTCAAGAAGAAAATAAAAAAACGCACTGGTATCTGTGCGTTTTTTTTGAATAATTAAAGATATCTGGGACTATTCATCCATTTTCAAAAGAAATTCAACTTCACGTTGAGACAAATTCATTTCTTTAGCTATAGCTTCAGTATCCCAACCATCCTGTACAAGTTTCATTATCATTTTTTTCTGATAATCTTGTTCCCCTATTCCTTCTTCTTTTTCTTCATCAATATTGAACTCCGGTAATTCTGTATTCAATAAATCCTTTTCTTCCTTCAGTAATTCCTGTTCTTCCTCATCTGTAAGTTTCTCGGAAAAAGGTTCATCAGTATCAAAAACATCTTCTTCCATTCCAAAAGAAAGAATTGCGTCCTCTTCGTTTGGGTCATTTTCGATGAAAGTCTTTTCGTGAGCAAAATTTAGGTCCTTCTTTTTCTGTTTTTCTTCAGAAGTAGCTCCTTGCATTTTCTGTTCTGATTCTTGTTCTTCTTTATCGTTTTCAGTTGTCGGTGTTAGTTGCTTCTCCTGAATTTCTTTCTTTATCTCTTCTTCATGATACATAATATCATCTGCGGAAAAATCAGCTTGCAGCACACTCAGCTTTTTGGAATAATGGATAATCATAATAAAAAACACTACTAGCATAGCTGCCAAAGCAATTACTATCGCTAACCAAAGTTTAATTTTGATGTCAAAGAAGCCCTGTTTTGAAACTTCCGTAGGTTTGTTTTCAGGACTTAAAATCGTATAAATAAGTTTCGCATTTGCATCATCACCAATTTCAGAATAAATAGAATAGAGTTCCCTATGAACTTTTTTTATTTTCCCAAATACTGGTGTAATCCTTTTATAAAGTTTTAGCGCAAGTTGATTGTCTCCTGAGTTTTTGGCAACTACAGCTAACAAAAATAACTTCTCATCTTCAGTTTCTGCGTTTTCGAAGTACTCAATGTATTTGTTCTTCAATTCTTGTGAAATTCCTGATGTATCCTGAACTTCTATCTGTTTATGATTTTCCTCATCAACTTTTTGAGTTTGAGCAGTAACAACAGGTTCTTTATCTGGAGCTTTTGGAGATTGAGTTGGAACTGGTTCTTTTCTAATGTCTTTTGGAGGCAATTCTTTCTGAGTCTTTTTAATGCCAAGTCTCTTTTCCAGAGCTGCGATTTCTTTTTGTGCTTCAGGATATTCCTGATCAGATTTTCCAACTTCTCTGAATTTTTCTAAAGCTACAGAATACTTTCTCTCTTTTAAGAGAAGTTTACCCCAATAATAGTTAATCCAATTAATGTGCGGAAATGGCTTATCTATTTGAGGATAGAGTTTCAATGCTTTAGAAGAATACCCCACAGTATAATAGAATCTTGCAAAATCCAAAAATTGTGACAGATTCTGTGGCTGTTCAGAATTGTAGATATCAACAACTATTTTAAATTCATTATTTTTGTAGAGTGGGAATATGTTAAGATATGGAATAACTTTTGTTCTGACAACAACTGAAGAATTATTTCTTGTCTCAGAAGTTTTTACATCAATCAGGACTTTGTCCCCCGGAAATGGTCTATTGTCAGGCACTGATGCTGAGACGGCACAGTTTGCAATATTTACAAAAAATTGATTGTTTTTCCAATCTTTCACAATAGCAAAATCCGGTTCTTCTGAAGTTACTATCACCATTCTGCAAATCTCGCCAAAGTAACCGTAATAAATATCGGTAATTTTGTTAGCAGAGAAAAGTTGGCAAATGGCTATAAGTGACAGTGCAATAAATATGATTTTTTTCATTTTAACCTCTTATATGTTTTTTAAAAGCGATAGAAATTCATCTGCTTTTTTTAATTCTTGTTGAGAAATTTCAGAATAATAGTCAATGTCTAAGATGTTTTCGTCCATTATCTCCTTTGTCTTAACCGGTAGAATACTGTTAATTTGATTATCCAGTTCACTAATATCATGTTCCACAAAAGGGTAATTTTTACCTGTTATGTTAGCAAGAAAATCTGCAAGATGAATAATTGCAGCAGCCTTTTTAAAGGATGTATCTCCCGCCGGTTCAATATTATGGTGTGTTTCAACACAATACGAAATTCTTTCAGGGAAATTCCAGTTTTGGCATAGCCATCCCCCAATTTTAGCATGATTGGTCTTTAGAACCCGTTCTTCAGCCTCTTTGGATGTACATTTTTTCAATGTAATTATTTTATAAATTTGTTGGTATTCATTAGCAAAATATTCGTGAATAATGAGTTTCCCTATATCATGCAAAATTGCAATTGTAAAAAAATCTTCCGGATTGTTAATTCTGAATTTTTCTGCCAGCATCTTAGCAATTATTGCAACAGACAATGAGTGCTCCCAGAAAGCCATCATATCAAAAGCATCATTAGAATCAATTGAACTCATATTTCTGTATAGAGAGACACTGAGACAGATATTTAATACTGTATCCAAACCTAATAAAGCCACTGCCAATCTGACAGATTTAATTTCCTTTGTAAAAGCATAATAGGAAGAATTTGCTACTCTGAGAATTTTTGCCGTAATAGCTTGATCAGAAGATATGAGTTTCGCAATCTGTTCTGCTGAAGTTTGTGAGTTATCTATAAGAGTAAAGAGTTTGGCTGCCACTGAAGGGAGAGCCGGAAGATTAATTATATGTGAGGTCAGTTTTTTTATTTCGGATTGATCCATAATTGATTTTTAGAAATAATATCTAAATGATGTTTTTTAACGCAACTCTTAACTTGGTTATTGCTGATGAGTGAATTTGTGAAACTCTTGATTCTGTAACATTCAGTACAGCTGCAATTTCTTTCAGATTCAGTTCTTCATAATAATAGAGTGAGATAACCAGCTTCTCTTTCTCCGGAAGACTGCTGATCGCTTCAATGATTCGTTTTTTTATTAATTCTACGATACGTTCTTCTTCGATGTTCTTAGCGGAAGTATCTTCAATAGTTTCTGAAAGATGGATATGTTCTCCATCGTTATCGCTGTTAAGCTGATTATCCAATGAGGCGAGAAAAAGTGGTCCCAGTTTATCGGTAATGTTGTAATAGTCGTCCAGACTTATTTCCATTTCTTCGGCAATTTCCTCGTCTGTAGGAAGCTCTCCGTTATGTGTAAAGAAAGCATTAATTGCTGCATCAATTGATTTGGATTTATGTCTGATTGATCTGGGAACCCAATCTACTCTTCTGATTTCATCAATTATTGCGCCCCTAACTCTATTTGAGGCATAAGTTTGAAATTCAAAACCTCTTGTATAATCAAAACGTTCAATTGCTTCCATCAATCCAATTATTCCGGCACTATAGAGGTCGTCTCGTTCCAAAACATTAGAAGTAAAAACATACAGTCTGTTAGCGTGATAATGCACAAGATTGAGATATTTCTCAACAATTTTTTCCAGAAGCTCACTTCTTCCGGTTTTTTTGTACAATTCCCATAATTTTAATTCATCATCCTGCATAAGTATCCCTGTCATATGTAGTTACGTTGTTTTCTTTTAACTGACTTAGTTGTGTCAGTATCTATCCCCAAGATAATCCATACAATTAGCACTCAATCGGTTTAGCTTAAATCGTGTCAAGAACATTATTTTTCATGATAAAATTTCATGGATGCTTGTTTCTATAAACATAGAGACTAACTTCTTGACTCTCAGATATCCATCTGGATTTTGTCATTAAATAATTTAAATTAGAATAATGAAAAAATGAGAAGTGAGGAGTTTCCATGAAAGATGAAATTTTCCTTAGAATTGATCAGGATGAAAGACCAAGCTGGCAATCATATTTTATGAGAATGGCATTTCTGGTCGCCGAACGCTCAACCTGTCTGCGCAGAAAAGTAGGAGCAGTTCTGGTAAAGAACAATCAAATAATATCAACCGGCTACAATGGAGCTCCAAAAGGAGTAAGACACTGTGCTGAAACTGGTTGCCTAAGAGAAAGCCTCAAAGTAAAATCCGGTGAAAGACATGAATTGTGCAGAGGAGTCCACGCTGAACAAAACGCAATTATTCAGGCTGCTCTAAACGGAGCCAGTACCAAGGGAACCGTTTTGTATTGTACTCATCAGCCCTGCAGTATCTGCAGCAAAATGATTATCAACGCTGAAATAGAACAAGTAGTCATTTCTAATAGCTACCCTGATCAATTGGCTCACGACATGCTCAAAGAAGCAGGAATTGATTTAATTCTCGTAGATAAAAAATCTGGAGAACTGGAAAGAATACAATGAAAAAAATCTTATTCTTAGAACAATTTCCGAGGCATAATTGTATCAAATAGTTTCTCTTATCAATCATATGTCTGTTTTAGCAGTTATCTCTTACATCCTGAGCAGAACTCACTATTATGAAGAGATTATTTCAAATAAACTAAACATAAGAAAAAAAATAACCCTACTAGTCATGTTTGGGCTGCTCTCTGTTTACGGGACAGTATTCGGAATCAAAATAGGAGATACTACTGCTAATTTGAGAGATTTGGGTCCTGTAATTGCAGGATTCATTGCTGGTCCATGGGTCGGATTAGGTTCAGGATTGATAGGCGGAATTCATCGTTGGACTTTGGGTGGAACTACTCAAATTTCATGCAGTTTAGTAACTATCATGGCAGGTTTAATTTCAGGCATTATTTATAAATATCGCAAAGGGAAACTGATTTCTCTAAAATTTGCAGTAATTTTTATGTTCAGTTATGAGTTATTTCACATGCTTATGGTAATTCTCATTGCCTGTTTCAAAGGTAATTTACCTCAAAGTATGGAAATAGTTAAACAAGCTCTGCTGCCTATGACAATAGCAAATTCTTTAGGAATTGCTCTGATTATCTATTTTACTCAAAACATGGTTAACGAAATTTCAGTCCGATTAGAAAAAAATAGAATTGACAGTGAACTGAAAATTGCCAGAACTATTCAGGAATCCCTTTTGCCGAGGGTGTTCCCACCTTTTCCTGACAAGAAGGAATTCGAACTCACAGCTATAAATATTCCGGCAAAAGAAGTAGCTGGTGACTTCTTCGATTTCTTTTTCTCAACAAAAAACTGTCTTGTACTAATAATTGCCGATGTCTCAGGGAAAGGGGTTTCAGCAGGACTTTTCATGGCTGTAACCAGAACACTACTGAAAACAATATGTCAGGAAGATATTACTCCTGCTCAGGCAATGTCAAAAGCAAACCGCATAATCAGCATTGACAACGACTCATGTATGTTTACAACTCTTTTTTTGGCTTTCTATGAATCCACAACCGGTTGTCTGACGTATGCAAATGCTGGGCATAACCCTCCATATATTGTTTCTCCTAATGGAAATATTCGCAAATTAAGTTCTCTGGGCGATATGGCACTTGGTATTGATGAAAACCACCAGTACAAACAGAGTTCTGACCTTCTGGAAGTTGGCGAAATTCTTACAATGTATACAGATGGAGTGACTGAAGCAACTTCCCCAGAAAATCAGTTGTACGGAGAAGAAAGATTTGAAGAAGTCTTAAAAGCCGGACGCAACGCAAAACTTGAAGATTTACAGACCCAATTAAAAAATGAATTACTGGAATTCCAGAATTTTAATAGATTTGATGACATTACATATTTGATGCTGCGTCGAAAAATATGAATAAGTCCACCTACAATCAATTCTTTAAAAATTTTTTGCCGATTCTCTCTCTTCTAATCGGTGGAACTTTTTTCATTTGGTTAACAAATTTTGATCTATGGAGTCAGAAAAAACTTTTTTTTGATGGTTCAGGTTGGATTTACGGAAACAATCAACCGTGGAAATTCCTTTATCATTACGGAAATATTCCTGCTTTAATTGTTTCAATTGGTTCCCTCATTTTATTTACTGTAAGTTTTTATCGAAAAAAGATTGCATTGTACAGAAAGAAACTGCTCTATTTAGTCTTGGTTATGATAATTGGTCCCGGACTTTTGATAAATGCGATTTTTAAAGACAACTGGGGGCGTCCACGTCCCCGACACTTAACTCTATTTGGTGGAACCGAAGAATATCATCAGGTATGGGAAACAGGAACAAACAGCAGAGGTAAATCATTCCCCTGTGGTCATGCTTCTATGGGCTTTTATTTGGTCGTCTTCTACTTCCTTTTAAGAGAGAAAAAACAGAAAATAGCAAATCTGGTATTGATTTGTTCAATAGCGTATGGTACTTTAATCGGGTTTGCCAGAATGACTCAGGGAGGTCATTTTGCCAGCGATGTCTTGTGGTCATTTGGAATGACTTATTTAACTGCATTGCTTCTTTATAAGCCATTTAGCGGAGCAATTAAAGACAATATAATCACAGAGATTCCTAAGAGGTTAAGGAATCTGCTTACAGTCATACTGATGATTTTAATCTCAATGGGAATAATTGCTTTTCTAATGGCAACTCCTTATAAAGATAATCAAAGAACGAGTTATGATATAAATGTGTCTGGTTACAATAGGTATTCTCTAAACATCAAGTCCATAGATCTTTATCTTGAATTTGACGAAAAAGAATCTCTCAGGCTATTTAAAGACATCAATGGTTTTGGTATCCCCAAAAGCAAGGTTAGCTTCATTTTGAACGAATCTACCAGAAATGATTCAACGATAATAGAGCTTCAACAAAGCATTAGCGGTTTCTTCTCAGAACTGAATGGAAAAATTTCCGTAGAAATACCATTCTCTCTAGCAGAAAACTCAGAGATATTGACCTTTGTAGAGATAAAAATGAAGGGAGGGAATATTTATTTTAAAAAAGAATTATTAGAAAGAAATCGCCTAGAAATCGTTAAAATTTCTGAGACTTCTTATAAACTTCTAAATCAGAATATTTCTATTGATATACTCATCGAAGATGGACAACTTAATGTCTATTAACAAAAAACTTCTTTGAGGATTGCTAGATGAAAAAAAGAGATAAGAAAGGGTTCAAGAGAAATATATCAAGACTTACAAATCTTTTCATAGAAAATATTGATGACTTTGAATCAGATGAAATCATTCAAAAGAAAGCTGAGAAAAAGAAGATAGAAAAATCTGTCAAAACATTGAAAAGTGATTTGAATTTAAAAAAAGGACGAGTTATAGAAATAAAAAGCAACAATTTTTGTGATGTAGATCTGGATGGCGAAATAGTCAATTGCGTTATTGGCGGTCGATTAAAGATAATAAATTTCGAAACCAGAAGTCTGCTGGCAATTGGTGATTGGGTAAATGTAGATGTTTCTGATAATCCAAGGGTTGAAGAAATACTCCCGAGAACTAATTCGATTTCGAGGTTTACAGAAGATTCCTACCAGACAGAGGTAATTCTGGCAGCTAACATAGATTTGCTTGTTATTACAGCTTCATATTTCAATCCTGATATTCGTTTCGGATTAATTGACAGATACCTGTGTTCTGCAGCTCTCCGCAACATTGAAGCAATTATCTGTATAAACAAAATTGATCTTATAGAAGACCGCAGTATAATGACAGAAGAATCTGATTTCTATTTAAACAACGGTTATAAAGTGATTTTTACTTCAACAATTACAGGTGAAGGAATTAATGAGTTGAAGGAGCTTCTTAAAGATAAAGTTTCAGTATTCAGTGGTCATTCGGGAGCTGGGAAGTCGTCTATTATTAATAGCATTCAGCCGGGTTTAAACCTGTCGGTTGGCGAAATCAGTGATTTCACCTACAAAGGGGTTCACACAACCTCAGCTTCAAAATTATTCCGTTGGGATTTTGGAGGTTTTCTGATTGACACCCCGGGCATAAAAACCTTTGGATTAAGAAATGAGGATAAAGAAAGTTTACGCACCGTTTTCCCTGGATTCGACAGATTTTCCGGTATGTGTTCCTTCTACAACTGTACTCACACCCACGAAGAAAACTGTGCATTAAAAAAAGCTGTAGAAGAAGATAAATATCCGTTCGAAAGATATGAATCTTATTTGAGAATCTATGATTCTTTGAAAACCAGCGTCTTTAAATAACGGAGAATAATTATGCAGAAAATAGGTATTTTTTTTAATCCCTTATTCCCCAAAAAATCTGATATTTTTGAAATTTTAAGTGATGAATCTTTACTACGGGATTTTTCTTTTTTTTCATTACTGGAACAAATAAATTATATGCCTTCCTTTGTGAAAGACTATCATGATGAAAGACTTGATGCTATTCTGGTTTTTGGAGGAGACGGCACAATTCTGAAAGCAGTAAAATTTGCTCTTGATACCAATGCTCCCTTGTTGGGAATAAATTTGGGAAAACTTGGTTTCTTAACAGATATAAATCTCTCTGAACTTCTGGCTGCCTTAAAATCAATCAAAGAAAAAAAATTCAGAATTCAACAAAGAATTCTAATTGATGTTTCTCTCAGAAGAAAGAAAAAGATTATTTTTGTTGCCCAGGCTCTGAATGATGCAGTAATTTATAAAGGACCTGCATCCAGATTGATTGACGTAAGATTAATGTATGACAACCGATATGCCTTGGAAGCCAGATGTGACGGATTCATTGTTTCTACTCCGACAGGTTCTACAGCCTACTCTTTATCGGCCGGTGGTCCTATTATGTACCCAGAAATGGAGGCTCTGATTGTTACTCCACTCAATCCTCATGTTCTTTCAGTGCGGCCAATGGTGTTTTCAGTAAGAGAAAAAATCAATGTAAAAATCATTAAATCAGAAGATGATGCTCTATTGCAGATTGACGGAGAAAATCTTCATGTTCTTTTGGAAGGAGATGAAATATTGATTGAATCAGCTCAAAAGAAAATAGGATTTATTAAATTGACGAATAAGACCTTTTATCAAATTTTGCGAAAAAAGTTACATTTGGGAAGAATGTAATCTTCAACTAATTGTATTACAAAGAGATAAGATTATTGAGGTGACAAAAAGGTCATGTTAAAATCATTGAAAATTAAAAACTTCATCATCGCAAAAGACATTACTATCGATTTTTGTGAAGGTCTGCAGGTCTTAACCGGAGAAACGGGTGCAGGAAAGTCGATTGTGATCGGAGCTTTGAACATAATTCTGGGAGGTCAGGTAAAATCTGGCATGTTGTTTGATGAAAATAAACCCGCTGTTCTGGAAGCTGTCTTTTCTATTGAAAACAATGAAGAGCTAAACTTGTTAATTCAAAAATTTGAAGTTGATATAACCGAAAACGAGTTGTTTTTCTGCAAAGAAATCATACCTGGCTATAAGGTTAAATGCTACATGAACGGACTGCGCATAACTAATAATATTGTTAAAGAATTCGGTGAAGTTCTGCTCGATTTCCACAGTCAAAGAGATCAACAATTATTATTGTCACCAGTTTTTCAAAGAGAAATATTGGATAAAGCCGGTAATATTGAGGAACAACTGACTAATTATAAAGTTACATTTACAAAACTGGAAAACATCAGTTCTGAATTGGACGCAATGCAAAAGAAAGAAAAAGAAAACAGAGAAAGAATTCAATTGTTTGAATTCCAGTCAGGAGAAATCTCTTCAATGGATCTTGCAGAGGGAGAAGACGAACGCTTAGCAAACGAGCTTAATCTTCTCTCAAATGCAGAAGAAATAATAAAAAATGTATCTGAGTTCGAACATATAGTTTATGAGAGTGACAGATCTTTCTATGATGTGCTCAACAACTATGCACATATTTTTTCAAATTTCGAAAATGACAATGACTTTATTAAGGCTGCTGCCGAGAACATCTATGAATCTTTGGCACATCTCGATGAAGCTGTTAACAGATTACGAAATGTTCGGGATATGATAGATCTCGATAAAGAGAAAATGCTAGATGTTCAAAGTAGACTTGATGAAATAAATTCTCTCAAGAACAAATATAGAATGAATTTGTCTGAGATAATCGCTTATGGAAAGCAACTAAATTCATTAATTGTTGATATAAAGAGTGAAAAAGACAAAATCTCCGCTTGGGAAAAAGAGAAAAATATGCTCGGGAAAAAATTGGTTATGCAAGCTCTCCATATTTCTGACTTAAGGAAAAAAGCTGCATTAAAACTCTCAGATTTGCTGGAAAAAAATATTCAGAAACTTGCTATGGAAGGAGCCAGATTCGGTATTGATGTTTCGAAAATTACTTCCGGTACCTTTTTTCTTGATGAATCATACCTAAGCATTAATGGTTCTGATAAAGTGGAATTTATTTTTTCAGCAAACCCCGGCAAAGAATTACAAGCAGTTAAACAAGCAGCTTCCGGGGGAGAATTGTCCAGATTGCTGTTGGCTATAAAAAAGGTTATCTCAGAAAATTTATCGCAAAGAACTATTGTTTTTGATGAAATTGACAGTGGAATCGGTGGCAGAACTGCAGATCTGATTGGCGAATACATATCAGACATTGCAGATAATCATCAGGTTATTTGCATTACCCATCTTCCACAAATTGCCTCTTTTGCTGATAAGCATTTTCAGATATCAAAAAGGAATGCAGATAATTATACTGAACTTGAAGTTCATAATCTGGATATAGAATCAAGATCGGTCGAAATTGCCAGGATGTTGTCGGGATCAACTTCCAATACCGCCTTACAACATGCTGAAGAACTTTTGAAGAAAAATAATCAAAATAAAAGATAAGGAAGGAGACATGTTAAGAATTTCAAAATCATTTAAAATTTTAATCAGTGCAATTATTTTCATTGTTTCGATAATTTATGCATTAAACTCTTCCGGAATAATTAGAAAAAGAGCTGAGGATATTACAATTGACAAAAATGATGCTGCAAAATCACAATCTTATTTTGAACAAGCTTCAAACATCAATAAGACCAGAATTGTTCTAAAATCAACAGAAGCTAATATTTATACGGAGATTGATGAAAAACTTAGAAGTATTCCTAAGTTAATTTCTGTTTTTTCGGTGAGAAAACAAAAATATGGGATATTGACATTTGAATTTCCCGACAGCCTGAAAAATGAAATTTTGCCTGAAGTCAGGAAGTTGGGTCTTTTCGTTTCGGAAGACCAGGAAAAACAATTGCCCAGATATTTCGATATCAACATAGAAGAACGTATTCGAATTAATGAAGATCAAAAGAAGAAACTTGAAGAGATTGTCCGAACTTCAAGTTATGATGCAACTGTAAAAAATATTGGACAACAGATAAACAGGATTCAAACAAAAATCGATAGCTTAAGTGGAATATCTAAATTCCAAAAAGACAGTGAAAAAAAACATTTGTTACAATTGACTGTTTTGGAGTCTTCAATTCATCAAAAAGGCAACGTAAAGATTGTAGGAGATTTTGCTGTTGATTTGCTTATAGCTATAGCTGTTCAGCTTCTCGCAGTACTGATATTTATCTTCTT
>JAQVBK010000360.1 GCA_028690365.1 Candidatus Cloacimonadota bacterium | reverse complement strand
CTGGTGCTGGAATCGGTTCACCCCTCACCACTCTCAGCTTCCAGAGGATTCTTTGGGAACAAACATTTCAGCAGATGCAACAACTATTTGATCGAAAAAGGAATTGAACCCATAAACTGGGAGTAGTGATATTTCTATTACTTTGTGAATAAATCTTGAAATCGCCGATTATTCCAGGACTAAGGCTTCATCCAGAACCAGATTGTTTATCTCAAGTTTTCTGTTATTAAAATCCGAAATCCAGACTTCATATGTTAATCTGACCTGTCCCTGATAATTCATATATGTATAACTGACCGATCCTGTCGTAAATTCAGTCAATGTACCTCCGATGTTGATTTTTGCCGAGATCTCTGCTTTCGGATATGCTTTTGTAAAACGAAAGTAGTCTGAAACAGATTGATTTGTAATAGTTCCGAATGCTATGGTATCACCGGCGTTTTCAGAAGTACTGACAACTACCTCTTCGAAATTCTGATCAGATAAATTTCTGACTCTCACATCCGTAGGCCCTTCTGCAGCAAATTCTGTTTTTTTACAATTAAGAACTGTAAATACCAATATTGAAATTAGTAGAAGTTTTTTCATACACTAGCCTAAATTAGAAATTAGTCTTCGAACATTTGACTTGAAATATAGTAAAAAAGTTGCAAACCATTCAGATAATATTCAAGGTATTTAAAGGGACCCATCCTTTATTACCATCCGAAAGCCTGATCTCAAGCCACTCACCCACTTCATCTTCGACAGTTACCTTTGTACCTTCATGAAGAACGAACAGATCAGTCCCACTGTTATCGGGTGAGCTCTTCCCATTTACTAAAGGACTTGATATTATAGCTTTATGACTATCATATACCATTGATTTATTCCTCAATGCAAAGGCAAAAGAGGAAACTGAGATTATAAAGAACATAATTGCCAGCCAGAATCCCAGAACTTTCTGACGATACTTTGAGGAATAGATATACAGAGATATTAGTAACAGAAACAGGATAAATGATACTATACTGATTTTTGCCCAAACGTTTGTCGATAAAGACAATGATATGAAATTGTACCATTTTACGAAGAAGAGCTCGGGAATTTCCTGAAAACGGTCCACAATAAGGGTCCTTGCTATCTGAAGGTTATAGTTTATATCTTCATCAGATGGATCAAGCAAATACGCACGTTCAAAGAACAGAATTGCATCAGGAATTCTATTCAATTTAAAATATGTGTTGCCGATATTATAGCTCAGATTTGCCGAGCGATAACCGGTGTTATAGATGTCAATCCACTGTTGTAAAGCATCTTCATAACTTCCTGAAGAGAAAAAATCTGCTCCTTTATTGAATTTATCAGAACTACTCTCTTGCGCAAATGTTTCAAGAGTAAAAAATGATATAAAAAGAATTGTAAATAATTTACGTACTGTTGAGTTCATCTTCTAGCCTATTGAGTTTTCAACTGACTTAATAAATTGGGAAGTTCCTTCATATATTGTTACAGCTTCAGTTTCAGATGATGACGGGGAATATCTTGCATATTCACAGGTATCAATAATAGAGTTCAGATTTTTCAGTCTTTCTTCATCAATCCCTTTCTCAATCAGAGCAGCTATCGCATTACTCCTTGTAAGATCGGAAACAGGGATATTCAGTTTATCACTCAGGTAACCCCATATGGCTTTAAGAATCTCCTCATAGAATTTATCAATTTCTTCATTTTTAAGACACGCCGAAGCGCTACGTAACCTTTTTACAGCCACTTTCCCTGCTTTCCTGTTCTTTACCAGAGACATATCAGAATTTCTTCTGATATGCTCTCTCCTGATGAAAAGAACAACCAGAAAGATGAAAAGCAAAAAGGCATAAGTGCTATAATATGAACGCTTTGATAATATAATATTTGATGCTTTGGAAAACCTGCCTGGTTCATATCTGATAAATCGAATATCTTTCCCAAAGTATTTAACATCTTCTTTTGAGACACCTCCATAGACTGTAAGGTTGGGATTTTGCTCGCTTCCACCTTTCAAGGCATAAAAATGGAATTCCTTAGTTGTCAGTCTTTCATATCTGCCCGTTGAAGTGTTGAAATACGAATATGTTATGGCTGGTATAGAAAAATCACCATAATGTCTGGGTATCAGTAAATATTCAAATGTTTTCTGACCAGAAGTTCCGTTAGTGTTATTCTTTATATCATCCGATATTTTTGGATCGTATACTTCAATATCAGGAGCTAGTTTAAGCGCCGGTACTGCGGCAATCTTAAGGTTCCCATTACCCGAAATAGTGATTTTTAGATTTAATGCATCATTCACATTAACAGTATCTTTGTTTATTGAAGCTTTCAGATCAAGTTTTCCCACAATACCTGAAAAATCAGCAGGTTGAACACCTGGAAGAGGTTTTACTTTTACCGTGACCGGAGGACTGGCAACAGCGCGAGGCACAGTTTGATATGATGAAAAAAAGTCTCCGAAGAATGGATCTGACTGAGCAGACTTTTGCTGTATAAGTACAGATAACTGAACAGGGTCGATAGTAAGTTCTCCGGTAATCTGAGGATAGAGAAGATAATTCTGAACCACTCCTGTTCCGTAATTCTTTCCATTTATATTTTCCTCAGTCAGTGATTTCAGAGGAGGAGTAGTTATATCGGATTTCAGAAATCCTTCAAATGAAGGTTGCTTCATTTCGTTTATACCTGAAAGATTGACTCGTGTATAAAGCTTGATACTGGCAACAATATGTTCTCCAAGATATACTTCTTTCCGATTCAGCCTGAGGTTAACAAATATATCATTTCCCGAAGACTGAACAGCTTCATTATCGGCAGGCGTTTTATTACTTTGTGTAACATTTTTATTTTGTGCTTGGTTTCCGACAACTTCAATATACAGGGAATCTGATGCATATGTTTTGTTCTTAAGAGTGAATCTGGCCGGGGAAATCACATATTTCCCTTCCTTAAGAGCCTGCAGAAAATAGACATAGGTATATGTTGTTTGATGTGATATTTTCCCGTTAATAATTTGAGTGCTTGAACTGTATGAAGTCTGAGGGCCCATCAGTTTATAAAA
>JAQVBK010000359.1 GCA_028690365.1 Candidatus Cloacimonadota bacterium | reverse complement strand
TTGTATATTTACAAAAATAATTATGCTAAGACATAATAGGGACATAAGATAGGAGTGTAAAAATGGGTGTTTTTGACAAGTTTCTTGATATCATGAAATTGAATGACGAAGAAGAATATGATGATGAATTCTACGATGATGATTACGATGACTATGAGGAAAAGCCTCACAAATCGTTATTCAATAAAAAGGCGAAGGATGATTACGATGAATTCGATGCAGAGGAAGAGAAGAAATCTCCTGCGCACAGTGCGAATAAAGTAACACCGATGCGGCCAACAAGTACAAGAAAGAGTAACATGGAGGTTTGTGTAGTAAAGCCTTCTTCAGTGGAAGATGCGAGAGAAATTACAGAGACTTTATTGAACGGGCGTACAGTTATTCTTAATTTGGAAGGGCTTGATTTAGAGATTGCTCAGAGAATTATTGATTTTACATCAGGTGCAACTTTTGCAATTAGTGGTAATCTTCAGAAGATTTCTAATTACATATTTTTAGTTACGCCTACAAATGTTGATATTAGCGGTGATCTTCAGGATTTGTTAGGTGATTCTATGGAGATGCCTTCTGTTAGAAGCAGATTTTAATTGACATGCAAAAAGAGGAACAACTATTACAAAACAGACTGATAGAACTATCCCAGATTACATTTCATCGTGATATTGTTACCTATTCTGATTTTCTAAATTTGAATGAACTTAATATTTTACATACACTTCCAAAGAACCAGCTCTTTTCACAATATGAGACTTTTGGAGGGTATGCACATGCTGAGCGTCAGATGGTTGCCTTTCTACCTGATGCTCTTTATTGTGAAATAAAATATCCCATTTCCATTTTAAAAATCAGTCCATTAAATCCACGGTATTCGGAAGAACTAACGCATAGGGATTACTTAGGAGCGATATTGAATCTTGGTATTGAACGTAATAAATTGGGAGATATACAGGTTGTGGAAAATGAGGCATTTATTTTCCTTCAGGATACTCTATGCGATTTTGTCGAAAAAGAATTGACGCGCATTCGTCATACTTCTATAAAAATCACTCGACAGGATCAGGGAGAGTTTGATTATCAGCCCAAATACGAAGAGCGAAAAGGAACCGTTGCATCGGTTCGCCTTGACAGTCTGCTCTCGCTGGCATTCGGATCTTCACGCAGTAAGCTTGTAGGTTTGATTGAAGCAGGAAAAGTCTATGTGAATGGAAGAATCATAATGACCAACAGTTATCAATTAAAGGCGGATGATGTGATCTCTGTCCGGGGACTTGGCAAGTTTCAATACATTGGAGAACAGTCAGTGACTAAGAAAAACCGGATTTATGTAACAATACACAAATATATTTAGCTGAGGTATTCTCATGAAAAAAAACAGTAGTTATATAAAAAGCTATATGATTGCCATTTTCAGTGTAGTCATATTGGCGGTATTCGATCAATACACAAAAAAAATGGCCCAGATCCATCTGAAGGATCAGAATCCGTTTATCATTGTGAAAAATATCTTTCAATTGCATTACCTGGAAAACAGGGGAGCAGCATTTGGAATTCTGCAGAATCAAAAGATATTTTTTGTCATAAGTGCAATTCTGATTATTCTCGTCATTGGTTTCCTTTACCACAAAATGCCGCTGAGCGCAAAATATATTCCGCTTAGAATCTGCAGTATTTTGATTTGCTCAGGAGCAATTGGAAACATGATTGATCGAGTCCGTCTGAATTATGTTGTCGATTTTTTCTATTTTGAATTGATTGATTTCCCCATTTTTAACGTGGCAGATATTTATGTGGTCGCTGCATGTATTTTGTTTGCTGTATTGATTTTGTTCTATTACAAAGAAGAGGACTTATCCTGTTTCAGCCTTAAACGGTTGTAGCAGAATTGTGCTGCGGCTTTTAGAAAAATGAAAGGGGCTGGAAGATGGCAAAACAAACTTTTCGAGTTGAGAATCTGGACACAGCAATTCGTATTGATAAATATCTAAGTGATATGCTGCCGGATTTATCAAGATCATATATTCAGAAAATAATAAAAGATCAACACGTCACGGTGAATGAAAAAATTGTCAAAGCGAATTTCAAGGTCTCTGATCAAGACACGGTCACCGTTGATATTCCTGAGCTCCGTGAACTTGATATTATTCCGGAGGACATTCCTCTGGATATTTTATATGAAGATGAGGATCTTCTCGTTGTAAATAAGTCAAAGAATATGGTGGTGCACCCTTCTGCCGGACATGAGAGCGGAACACTTGTAAATGCAATTTTATATCACTGCAGAGACAATTTGTCCGGAATCAATGGAATATCCCGTCCTGGCATTGTTCATAGAATTGATATGGACACAACGGGGTCTCTTGTAATCTGTAAAAACGATAAGGCGCATCAGTCTCTTGCAGAGCAGCTAAAATGTCATTCGATTACCAGAAAATATCATGCAATCGTTCAGGGAAACCTGAAAGAAGAAAGTGGTACGATTCATACCCTGATCGGGAGAAATCCTATTGATCGAAAAAAAATGAGTGTTGTCACCCGAAATGGAAAAGATGCCATTACTCACTACAGAGTGCTGGAGCATTTTCACGGATATACGTACGTTGAGTGTGAGCTTGAAACCGGGCGCACCCATCAAATCAGGGTTCATATGGCAAGCATAGGTCATCCAATCCTGGGCGATGAGGTGTATGGTCCGAAGAAATGTCCGTTTGCACTTCAGGGACAGACACTTCATGCGAAAATTCTTGGTTTTATTCATCCAACGACAGAAGAATATATGGAATTTGATGCACCTTTGCCTGAATATTTTGAAAAATTACTAAAGAATTTACGCAATAGATGAAATATATTTGAAAAAAATTTGCTATTGCTATATACTAATCATAAGAACAGATATTTGATATAGATGTTTTGATTCTCTATTTGAAAAGTAAAAATGACCGTGGTAAAGGAGAGTGGCAACTATGAGTAAAATAAATACAATAATTACAATTGGTCGTGAGTTTGGCAGTGGCGGACGTGAAATCGGTGAAAAATTGGCACCTCAGATGGGCGTACCTCTGTATGATAAAGAGATGCTTGCGGTAGC
>JAQVBK010000358.1 GCA_028690365.1 Candidatus Cloacimonadota bacterium | reverse complement strand
AGGGTTTCCGCGTTAATCCAACCTTACATGATTTCGGCTGAAGGGATTTATGATGCCCAATTGATTTGCTCTAAGAATTTGGAAGTAAGACCAAACGAATCAGCAGAGGATTACATTCAACGATTAGCGGGAAGTATGAAGCTTCCGGGAAATCGAAAATTCGTTACCCGATTCATTCAACAAAATGTTCCTGAACTTTTATCTCAAGTAGAGGGAGTGGTAGATGGAA
This sequence comes from Candidatus Cloacimonadota bacterium, assembly GCA_028690365.1. GTDB lineage: Bacteria > Cloacimonadota > Cloacimonadia > Cloacimonadales > JAQVBK01 > JAQVBK01. The sequence goes on along the minus strand of JAQVBK010000358.1, from coordinate 2,863 downwards.
AAAAACCCAAGCCTGAAGCTATACCAGAACCGGTTAAAGAAAAAGATCCAGTCCATTACCCAGAAATTTCAAAGGATGCTATCAATGAACCTAATTACTCCAACCCATATCAATATCCTACCATTCCTGTAGATGATAATACGTGTATTAATAATCTCAAAAAGCGTCCCGATGAAAAGAATGAGGATTATTTGTTACGGTTATTGTATAATTACAGAAATAATAATGAAATTACGAATCGTTTCTTAGAGTATCAGGACCCGTCTGGTGAGTTATTATCAAAAATCCAAGAAATGGATAATGATCCTCAATTTGATGAGGAGGGGTTAATACAAAGACAACTCAAGTCAATGAAATACCCGATTGTAGGGGAAGATGAACAGACAGCCTTAAAGAATATACACCAACAACCTTCAGAAGAACAATGCAAAAATCAATTTAATGAATATATTCAGCAGAAAAAGAAGGTAGACCCAGAGGAAGGTGAGAGAATAATTCAAGAATGGAATGATTACATTAAAACACATCCCACCTATAACAAATCTCTCCAAAGTTTATTGGCTGATTTTATAACAACACAGCAAGTACAAGATTTATTGTATTGGGTTCAACCTGAAAGTGAGGAAGAGTATTTTAACCGATTGGTTTGTAATTATCAGGCCCAACCCTCAGAAATGGTTAATCTGCTAAATAAGGCAGGTTTGTCTGAATTAACTGCTAAATTAAAAAAGTTATACATTTTAGATCAGTATCAACCTAGCGGTTTATGGAATGAATTATCCAGTCAACATCGCTACCCTACATTTAAGGTAAGCACAGACACAGCTCTTCAGAATCTGAATAGATTAGGTTCAGGTAAAGAAACAGAGCAAGAAAAAGATTGGTATTTTAGATTATATGATAATTACGAAAAAGACAATCCCGTCCTGAAGAAGTTCTTGTTAGACCATAAGTATGGGAAAACGATTAAAAGTCGTTTAGAGGCCATGCGTAGCGAGTTTTCGGGGTTTGAGAAAATGAATCGTATTAAATCTTCCAGTTATTTTCATTCTTTTGTGGAAGAGGGTACCCTTTTGGCGGACGAAGAAAGTGATTCCAATCTATTCAACGAGTTGAAGAAGAGGGAAGATGAGAGTGATGAAGAGTGGATAAGGAGGAGATGTGCACAACAACCAGGAGAAAGCTGGTTAGATTACATTGATAGATTCAGGGAACTATTATCTGAGTCTGTTACAACCACCTTTGTAGTTAGGGAATGGTTAGAAGATCATGAAGATATTTCCAAATTGTTACCTAAATTGGGGGAGGATAAGGTTCCCTATCTTAAACGAATTCAAAAAGAATCTACACCCGTATATGCGGATGATTATGAACATGGTAGTAATCCTTTAGCTGAAAAAGCGGCGGGTATTTGTAGGGAAATGGGTGAATTAATGCCTCAATCTGATATTTCCATGGGAAGTAAGGGATCAGACTTGAAAAAGCGCGCATATGAGTCTTTAGAGAGATATAGGTTGAGGTTGATCAGGAGTCTGAAGTTGTATAGAAACCAGGTAGAACCTGTTATCCAAAATCTATGCGATTCAGAGTCAGTTGGATCTGATTTACGAAACATTTATGAGGAGGTTTTGTCATTAGGCGAGAAAGAGATTCAATCTAAAGCCTCTGATTTGACTTCTTTGGAGGGTGAGGATGAATCACAGTGGAAGGATAGAATTAATCAATCTATTCAAAATAAGGGGGTAGGTGATATTTTTCTTAAAAAGACGTTGGTATTGGACTCTCCATCCCAGAAAAAGGTAAACGATAACATACGGATTTACATTAAACGGATTTTCAATGATTATGTAAAGTATAATAGAGAAGAGAGTGACGAATTTTGGTATCTCTTCAATAAAAGACTTAAGAGGGAAATCCCAGGTTCTGTTGCTTGGTCTGCTGATCGGAGACAGAGTGCCAGACATACTAGAGAACAATATTATTGGGAGGATGATGCTCAATATATACAACGAATGACAGCAATCAATGTAGATAGATGGGTTGCTGTATTAAAGCCTTTGATGCGTAGGGAATTTAGTAAGGAAGATTTTGATAAAATCATTACTTCTAACGAAGATAGAGCTAAATTTGAGGATGTGGGTGGAGCACAAACAGCTTATCAGGAAAAAATAGATTCTTGGGTAGCCAGATTGGAAGTTTTAGCAAAACAAAATTATCCGGTAGCATCTGATTTATTGGGGAGTATCAAAAGAACAGACGAATATGGCAAATACCTTAAACGGCAGTCTCAACAAAAAGGAGAGGTAGATCATTGGATAGAGGATACTTCTGAAAAAGTGATAAAGGGTAGTGAATGGAAAGAACTTAATCCAGAATCAAAGATAGACGATAATGCAGATATAAAGATGTCTGAGGCTGATTATGAATTTTATAAGTGGAAGAGTACCAAACCTCAAATTAATTCTACGTCTGATTTAAACGGTTTTGCCCGTTCATTGTATCCATTTATTATAAAAGGCAGTAAAAAAGCCTGTGATTTATTAACTTCTACTTTATTGGAGAAGCTTCCGTCAATGTTAGGGAAAAATTATAATGCTGACGGAGTTTATTTTGACGAGATTTGTAGTGAGGCTATTATTAAGTTTTTGAGAAACTTTAACAGATTTAATGAACTTAATAGCAATCATCAAAAGAACAAGGATATTAATCAGGGAGAGCTAAATAGAGGGTTTGCGTGGAATTCAGAGAACGATTTGGTAGCTATTTTAGATGCCTATATTCGGAATGAATTTTTTAGTCGTTTAGAGGGCAAGGGACAAGCTTTATTAGCTAAAAAAGGACATACTTCTATTGATGACGGAGA
>JAQVBK010000357.1 GCA_028690365.1 Candidatus Cloacimonadota bacterium | reverse complement strand
GGCGGTATGAGCCGAGATGGTCATAGCAGATCACCGGCCGGGAATGTGCCAGAGAAAGGAACGGATCAAATGCATCATAGCTCCCCCCCGGTCCGCCATGCACCAGGAGGAGCGGGATGCCGGGCGTATCACCGCCAGCAATACTGTATCCGACCTCGCCGCCGGGGACGGAAATTGTACCCTCGTTATGCATACTCATAGCCAGTATCGGGGATGGGAGGATAAAATTCTTCTGAACTCCTGCCTCCGGGTTGGAGAGAGAAAGAAAGAATACGAAGGAGCAGAGAAGATCAAAAGCAGGAACAAAAACCATGGCCGATCAGAAGGGCCCCTATACCCTGTATCTGATACCGCTGCCCTTGTGATGCTTTGGGCTCAGCACTACTATGAAGAGCAACCGGCTATCCGGGGCTAAATGAAGGGGCTTGATCTCACATCGGGAATGCTGCTCCTTGCTCTGTACAACGGGATCTGCCCCTAGTACCCGGAGGTGATCGTCAACCGGAAACATTTCATCATGAACGTGGTCGTCAACCCGCTGAAAAATACGAACGGGAAGACTGTCATCGCCAACCTCGGTGCCGGCTTCTCCTCCCTCGCCTGCCCCGGATGATGGCTGGTCATCGGTTGGGTTTGCAGAGCGGAAGTGAGCGTCACTTTCGATATTGAGTTCCCTAAAAAATCATTTTCAAATGACATTATTTCCATCGATGAATCTATATGTGATAAAATCACATACTGCTTGGGTAATGTGAATATTAACCTCGATCTCGTTAAATTTGAAGTGAATAATTCACATGGTGTGCTAGGTGATATGAATGCTCATACGATTTACAGTTGGTAATTTTCTCTCATTCAATAAACCGCAGGAATTCTCCATGATCGGTGGTAAAGTTCGATCAAAGGCGGGACATTTAGAAAAAGGAGAAAAGATTAATATATTAAAATTTGCCTCCATTTTTGGAGCAAATGCATCCGGTAAATCAAATTTAATTGCTTCAATGGAATTTTCACAAAAAGTAATCTTAAATGACATTCCAATTGATATGTTTAATAAATACTGTCGAATAAATGATGAAAATAGGGTTAAACCGAGCTCCTTTGAATTTGAGATTAAAATTGGAAAAAAGTATTATGCATATGGATTTGATATAATTGTCAGTGAAAGGAGTATTGTTGAAGAATGGTTCTATGAAATAGGTCCAAACTCTACTGAATCTGAAATATTTGTGAGAGATATTAGGAAGAAAGAGATTAGGTTCGGAAAATCCTTTGATGAACGCTCTCATTTTACTCTTCAGACATATGCAGATTCAATGGAATCAAATGATACTTTGCTCTTCCTTACAGAAATGAATCGTAATAAAGAGGATTTATATGTGAAGATGCCTTCTTTATTGCCTTTAAAAGAGGTCTATAGATGGTTTGATGAAGTATTGGTGATTAATCATCCAAATAAACCTATATCTCGGTTCTCTTACTTTATGGATGAGAAACGTATGGATGAAACGAATAAGATAATCTCTTCACTTGGACTTGGAATACGTCGATGCCAGATTGTTGAGGAAAATGTTGATGAACTAAAAAAATATTTTCCTCAACGTTTTATCGAGCATGTTATAAAAGATATGGAAACAAAGATTTTTTCTGAGAAAAATAAAAATGATAAAACCCCTAGGGCCGGAGTTGGGGTTATGTTAAGAGAAGGTCATAATTTTTTCCTCTTAAAAGTTGATTCTCATCTCAATAAGCCAACGGTTCAAAAAATTCAATTTGAACATGAAAATGAAGGCATCTGGTTTGAGTTGTATGAAGAGTCAGATGGCACTCGAAGGATGCTGGATCTTATTGAGTTAATCTATGCGACGTCCTCTGGAAGTAAAAAAGTATATGTGATTGATGAAATTGATCGAAGTCTTCATCCTCAGCTAACATACCGATTCATTGAAAGTTATCTCAACCTTGTAGATAAGGGTGAATTGCAGTTAATTGTTACCACCCATGAAGCCCATATTCTTGATTTGAATCTTCTTCGCCGTGATGAAATATGGTTTATTGATAAAAATCACTTTGGAGAATCTTCTCTATATTCTCTTGAACAGTATAGTGAACGATTTGATAAAAAAATTGATAAGGCATATCTTGATGGCAGATATGGAGGAGTTCCATTATTTGATGAAATCTTCCCTATGAGAGTGGAGGTTGAATGAGAATTGCTAAAACCTTTGGAAAACGCTCAACAGCAGATGATAGGGAATTAGAGACGAAGATTAAATATTTTCTGGCATTTGAGGGAGAGGAGACAGAACCTCAATATTTTTCAGGAGTGTTGCAATATAAAAATGTAATTGGAATTAATGCATTGGTTGAAATAGTCCCTCTCAATCGACATTTTGAAGAGAGGACATGGAGTCATCCGTGTAAATTTATCGGCCCTTTGATTGAATCAATGAAAGAGTACACTTCAGGTAAAATATCAATAAAATCGTTAATTAGTCATTCAATAGATCATATGATTAACTCATCTATATGCAATAGTAAAGATGATGCCTCAAGAAGAATCTCCGATAGATTGCATGCAAAAATATTGGAGCATGGGTATAACTGTGAAGAGACTCCTGATAATATTGAACCCTTCTTAAGCATAATTTGCAATTGTTTGCATGAAATGTATCCAACTGAATTTGTGGAAACATCAATTGATAATTTACAAAAATACATCAATGAACAAGCGGTATTCTATAACTCTGATATTGATAAAGTTTGTTTGATTATTGATCGCGATGTTCAGAATTTCAAGCCGGATCAATATGATACTCTCCTTGCAGCATGTGATAAAAAAGGGTTTTCACTTCATGTATCCAATCCCTGTTTTGAAATTTGGCTACTGATGCATTATCCAGATATATTAGATTACGATCGTACTACTCTCTATGAAAATCAAAAAACCTCTAGATCTAAAGGATCAAAAAAATTTTTAGAGGTTGAATTGAGGAAGTTATTACCTGGATTTAAAAAGAGCTATATTCCATTTCATGAATTAGTTGATAAGGTTGATACAGCGATTCTCAATGAAAAACATTTCTGTGAAGAT
>JAQVBK010000356.1 GCA_028690365.1 Candidatus Cloacimonadota bacterium | reverse complement strand
TCTACCTGAATTTCAACTTGTTGTTCCTTTGTGATTTTTGAGATGTCCACTTCATTTATTTTCGATTTAACAATCATCTGACTTAGATCTGCCAGTTTTACAATAACAGTACCATCTGAATAACTTCCTGCACTAGAAACTACCTTCTCACCTTCCTGAACAAGTCTGGCGATGACAGTTCCCGAAGCAGTTGAAATGATCTTTGCTATTTCACTGTTTGTGTCTATATCCTGAATTGACTCATATTGCTGTAATGCGGACTGATAAGATATTTTTGCTTCTTCCACGGTATCGGCTGCTTTATCAAGCTCATTTTTAGAAACAAATTTTTGCTCAAACAGAATCTGTTTATCAGCGAAATCGTCTTCAGCATTTTTGAGTCTTATTTCTGCCAGTTTCAGACTGCTTTTTACACTACTGATAGTTTTGGTCTGGTCATAGTCTGATTGAATCTCTGCTATTACATCACCTTTTTCTACGTGACTACCCTCATCCACAAAAAACTTCAACACTTTTCCACTTATCTCTGATTTTATCTGAATTTCCTTTATGGGTTGAATCTCACCGGTTTCTTCAAGTTTAACGAGAATCCTACCTTTTTCTACAATGGCTGATTTGACTTTTGGCGCAGGAGCTTTTTTGCTATTTTTTTTCTTTGAAAATATAAAATAAGCTCCAATTATTAATCCGATTGTAATTATAATGATAATTGCTTTCTTCATTGTCCACCTCTCAATTTGATGAGAACACAAAGAAAATATCGGCTGAATAAGACAAGAGATTTATCAATAAAGGTGGTTTTTTTTCTGAATCACAAAACAGCCTTCTTTAAAAATTGTTTCTTTAGAAAAATAAATGAATGTTTCGATACAGATGTTCTAACTTCTTGAAAGTGAATGAAATTTTATCAGAATTGTTTAAAGCTTAGAAATAATCGTATTTCTTAAAATTTCAATTAATCAATTTCTAAAAAAATCTGCAGATTCTCAAAAAACAAGATATGTGTTTTAGTTTTGCGATAAACTATTTTTCGTAGAAGTCTTTTAAATCATCGTATATTACTTGTGCAAGATTCTTCGCAAATTCTACTGGAACTGCATTTCCAACCATTTTGTAACCATCTGCAAGGTTTTCATAGATGAACAAATATTCATCAGGGAAAGTCTGAATTCTTGCACATTCTCTTATGGTAAGACGTCTATACAAGTGTTCTTTTCCAGGGACAAATATTCTTTTATTCTGCTCAATAAATTTCATTTTTGGAGCTTGAGGGTGTATCGGAGCATGTCTTCCACCTGCCTGAATAGTGAAACTCGGCTCATTCCAACTTCTCACTCTATTTCTGGACATATAGATTGTTGAGAATCCTCCATTCATGTATTCGTGGTTGAACGCACTGAGCACCTCATTTCCATTTGTATAGTTCTTATCCTTTGCTGGTTTAGCCAATCTTAAATCCCAAATTGCATCTTTCAAAGTTGGTTTAGAATTCAATTTAGGAGGAGGACAAAATACTTTACCTATTTTCTTATGATAACCAACAATAATGACTCTCTTTCTATCCTGAGGAACATTATAATCATGAGCATTCAATAAGTAATATGAAACATTATAATTCAAAGATTTGAACTCACTTAGTATTGTCTCAAAAGCTTCTTTGTGCCTTGGCAGCAAAATTCCCGAGACATTTTCAGCAAGAAAGAATAGTGGTTCCTTTTCCTTAAGGATTCGAATGTATTCAAAGAACAGTTGCCCTCTTTTGTCATTGATCCCCCTTCCAGCGCCAGCTTCACTCCAGCTTTGACACGGTGGTCCCCCAATAATACCAATACAGTCAGGAACATCTGAACTTAGAACGTCGATGATGCTCCTTTTGTCGAGAAAAGTCTTGGGAAAATTATGCTCAAAAGTCTTCCAAATAGTTGGATCATATTCATTTGCCCAAATAGTTTCAAAGCCTGCTTTATGAAAACCAATATCGAGACCACCAGCTCCAGCAAATAATGATACTATTTTCATTATTTGACCTTACCTATAGTAAACGTATTCTTAAATAGCACTTTGGGAGATTCTAAGAGATTTATATCAAATTTTAAAGATGATTCTATCCTTGAACTGGCATTGTGTATTCTAAAAGACAATGTCCATTCATTGTTCATTTTTACTATGACTGTCGTTTGACTATTATTCTTAAAGGAAATATCCAGAATTTTTGTGGGTAAAGGTACTTTCGGAGTTTTATACTTTGGCTCTATATTATTAATTGGCAGGTTTAGAGTACCGTGTAGATTGAATGCTTGAACTTCTAATTTGTTCTTTCTTTTTATAACCTTATAGAAATCTTTGTTTCCTATTAAATAAGAAACTAAATTCGAAGGAAGATTATCATTTGTTTCGTTAAGCTTTTTCAACTCTCTGATAAACGCTTTCAATATTGGCACATATACGCTTGAGTGATAGTCAGCAAGATTTTTCCATTTTTTAGTTGCCTTACTCTCTCTTCTCAGATTTTCTAAATTATGAAAAATTGGAGTAACTGTATTGAAATATTCTGGAGAGACTTTTACGCCTAACCATTTCTCGCCAAAATCAATCAAATGTGATAAACGAGAATGCTTCACTGCCTGGTGATTATTTTTTGCAGATACCCCTATTTCCCATTTTTGTAACAACCTAATAGCTAACACATCTCTGACATCTCCAATCTTTCCTTGGTCATCAGATAGTATTTCAAGTTGTAAAATATCTCTTTCTCCGATATCATTTGAAAGTCTTGGTTCGATATCAATCAAGAAATTCACAGCAAAGCTTGCAGTTAACAGAAAGTCGCTTTTATCTTGGCTAGTTATGAGTTGAAAACATCTTCTTGCAATTTCATACGATGAATTTTCAACGATTTGAACAATTGTTTTGTTCTTCAATCTATCTTCAAACTGGTTTAATAAAGCATACTCAAAAGCTTTTCCACTAGTTGAGTCTCAGATGTTGGTGTAAAATATAACTCATTGTTTTTCAGGTTAGTTGCGGACATTTTTGTTATTCTTACAACTTATAATCTGTAATAATCAGATATTTGATAGAAAAATATTTCATCTT
>JAQVBK010000066.1 GCA_028690365.1 Candidatus Cloacimonadota bacterium | reverse complement strand
AAAATACGGTAAAGCTCCTGATTTCATAGTTCAGTTTAACGATTTGGATAAAAAAATTACCAGATTGGAAACCGGACTTGAAAATGCACGCCCTAAATACTACGAAGACGAATACAGAGTAAAATCAGGTGATGCTCTGGCAAAAATTGCCGGATATGAATTCATTTACAATGATCCCACCAAATGGGGAATTATCTACCGCGCTAACCGTGATCAGATCAAGGATCCCAACGTCATCCAGATCAATCAGGTTTTAAAAATCCCTCGTGGACTTCCCAATACCTGGAAAGTTTATAAAGGTGAATCTCTCTGGAGAATAGCTTCTTATCCTGAAGTTTACGGAAGTGGAGCTAAATGGAATCTTATTTACAGAGCAAACAAAGATAAAATCAAAGATCCTGATCTGATTTATCCCAATCAGATCTTCACAATCCCCAGGGATTAAAAAAATACAAGGGAGTTTTAAACTCCCTTTTTTTAAAAAAATAATTGAAAACAAGATATTATTACCTAATTGTAGTCTTTGCTATAATACTGTCTTTTTTGTTCTACCTGTCCAATCCCTACAAGAGAAATCTACCTTCACTGAACCTGAAAGTAGGTCAAATTGCTGAAAAGACAATTATTGCACCATTCACCTATAATGTATACAAAGACGAAACAATTATTGAAAATGAGAGGGAAAAAGCAGAAGAACAAGTGATTCCCGTTTATATGCTTTCAGAAGAAATCAAATTTAACACGCACAAGAATCTTAATTATATTTTTCAACAGATATCCAATTACTATTTGCTCTATCAGGATTCCCTATCAATTATTAAAACCCAACTGATGATCGACGGATACAATTTCCAGGATGAAACCATTAGATACCTTAAAGACAAAAATAATAGAAATAACGTAAACAACTATTTATCAGAAAGATTGAATTATTACATGGATATCGGAGTTTACTCCGATAATTTTCCCAGAAACTCTATCGATATTAATCGAAATGGTAAAATCAGAAACTATCAGTTAAACAAACTATTCAGTGTAAAAGAAGCATTAGAAAAAGCTGTACCCAACAACAGAGACGAAGCTTTCAAAAATACTGTTACCAACATTATCAGATATGTCATTGTTTCAAACATCGTTTACGATGATGAGTCTACTAAAAATAGACGCCGAGAAGCAAGAAACAACGTCAATACAGTTTCCAGAACAGTTCTGAAAAATGAAGCTATTGTCTACAAAAACAGCAGAATAACTCAGGAAGAAAAAGAAGCTCTCGATGCGCTAAATAAAGCACGCCGTGAAAAGGGATTGTTCGAAGAAGACACTAAACTACTTTATGGAGTAGGCGCAAATTTCCTCATTATTCTTCTAACTCTGGTCACAATGTTTTCTATGTTGGTTAAAAAAGATGATTTTATTTTCAGAGATTTTCTGGCAATTCTCTTGATTTACTTTGCAACTCTTTTCGCAGGAATCATGTTAAGTGAAATCTTTCATGTAAATCCACTGCTTATACCATTCCCTGCAGGCATTATTACAGTTGCCTTTTTATATGGCACCAGATCAGGCTTGATGTTACTACTTGCCTTAATGTTATCTTCTGCTGGTTTGATAAACTGGAGCATTGAAACAAGCCTAACCCATTTTTCCATATCTCTGGCAGCTATCTGTTTAATTGAGCAAATAAAAAACAACAGAAGATCCAAAGCTATCTGGTTAAGATTATTTTTGATATCGATTTTGGTAAACATTTTGTTCTCAATTTTACGTTTCAACACTTTCACCAATATTTTAGAAAATATCTTCTACTCAATACTTTCGCTTCTGATTAGCTCATTTATTTTTATTTCCATAAGGTCTTGGTTGGAAAATATACTTAAGTTTACTACCGACAGAATTCTCTTTGAATTAATGGATTTTAATCATCCTTTGTTAAAAAAACTTTCTCAGCAAGCTCCGGGAACTTATCACCATTCATTGAATGTTGGTACTCTGGCAGAGGCTGCTGCTGATGCAATTGGTGCAAATCCAAAACTAGTAAGGGTTGGAAGTTACTATCATGACATTGGCAAGTTAGAAAACCCTCAGATTTTTACTGAAAACAATGCACTCTCTTCAGATTTACACGACAAAATGACACCAGCCGAAAGCGCAATTAACATTCGAGAACACGTATCTCAGGGAATTGCTTTGGCTCGTCAATTCAAGCTCCCTCAATCAATAATCGATATCATTACCCAACATCATGGTGAAGGAAAAATTAAGTATTTTCTGGCTAAAGCTAAAGAATCCGATCAGAATATAAATTTGGATAATTTCTTATATCACGGTCCTAATCCCAGGACAAAAGAATCAGCCCTGGTAATGATTGCAGATATTATTGAATCGACAGCAAAGAGTATGAAAGATTTGAATGATGAATCAATTTCTCAACTGTTTGATGATACTGTTTTTGATTTGATTCAAAATCACATGTTGGACGACACACCAATTTCTCTTAATGACATCAAGAAGATTAAAAGCTATATGCTTCCAATTCTAAAAGGATTTTATGGTAGAAGAATTGACTATCCCAAAGCAACTGTCAGTTGATTTCGATAATCAAACTGAGACTCCAATCGAAATTTCTTATTTCCAAACTATTAGCGATATAGTATGGAGAGGCGAAAACAAAGAAAATGGCAGTTTTGTTAGTCTGATACTGATCAATAGCGAAGCTATGAAAGAACTGAATCGAAAATACAGAGGTAAAAATCAGTCTACCGATGTTTTGTCTTTTGAGTGTGAAGCAGACTATGCCAATCTTCTAGGTGAAATCATTATTGATTTAGACACTGCTGAAAAACAAAAAGCTGACGGATTATTGGAATTGGAACTAGGTAAACTATTTTTGCACGGACTGTTACATCTTTTAGGATACGACCATATTAGTTTTCATGATAAGAAAATCATGGAGCAAAAAGAGAAGTACTACTTCAATGCTTGGAAGAACAACTTAACTTTTTAGAAGGAGTTAGAATTGGAATATACAGGTGATTTTTTGATGCTGTTTTCTTTGATAATCTTATCAGCTTTTTTTTCTGCTTCGGAAACAGCATTCTTTTCTCTTAACAAAATACAAGTCAAAAAAATGGAAAAATCAAAATCAATCTCTGCCAGAAGAGTTCAAAGATTGTATAACAAACCATTACGTCTGTTAACTACAATTCTTTTAGGAAACACTGTCGTAAATATTGCCTTATCCGCAATTGGAGCTTTATTAACTCTGAAACTGTTTGAAGGAACTATCTCTACTTCTTTGTTACTTCTTATCGAAGTGATTCTCATGACCTGCTTTATTCTGGTATTTGGTGAAATCTTGCCTAAACTATTTGCTTATTCAGCTAATGAACGTTTTTCTGAATTCGCTGCATTCTTCCTTGAATTCATTATGTATTTACTTTTCCCTTTAATTCTTATAATTGAACTAATCACTAAAACTATCTCAAAAAACCAGATCGAAGGTTCATTCAGTAGAATAACCTCAGAGGATTTTAAGAGTTTTATAATCTCCGAAGTGGAAAACTACAAACTTGAAGAAAATGAAGAACGTATCATAAAGGGCATTTTAAATCTCCCTTCAATCCAGGTAAAAGAAATTATGGTTCCCAGAGTTGATATGATTGCTGTTGCCGGCAATGAATCTCTTCCCAATCTTAAAAAACTGTTCAAACAATATGGATATTCCCGTATCCCTGTTTACAATGACTCCATTGACGACATTATTGGAATCATCTATGGAAAAGATATTATTCTAAAATCAAAAATCGACTCGATTACTTCACTCATGAGAAAACCTTATTTCATCCCGGAAAACACAAAGATTCAGGAATTAATGAATCATTTCAAAATTAAAAAAACGCACATAGCTATTGTGGTGGATGAATATGGCGGCACTTCAGGTTTAGTTACTCTTGAAGACATACTGGAACAGCTTGTGGGAGAAATTGAAGATGAATATGACAATGAAGAACCCATACTGACAAAAATTTCAGAAAATAATTACAGCATAAATGGAATGATGAGCATTTATGATTTCAATCAACAATTTGATACAAACATTGAACAGGAAGCTTATGATAATATTGCCGACTTCCTCTTGGATAAGTTTGACAAATTCCCAGATGAAAACAGCAAACTCGAATATGAAAACAACCTCATTTTTGTAATAACAAAAATCGAAAATCAAAGAATAATGCGGATAAACTTAAAAATCAGAAAATGAAAATTTACCTTCTTGTACTTGTATTATCCTGCTCGATTCTCTGCTCAGAAAATCTTTTCTACTCAATTAAGTATATGGGAATATCGGCATCAAAAGTAAGTATTGATTACTGTAAATGCGACAGTTTAAATGTGATTACTTCCTATGTTAAATCCAGAGCTCTTACAAAGTTCCTATATGATTTGGACAACAAATACACTGTTTATTCCGATTCGTTGTTTCTAACAACAAAATATCTAAAGGATATCGACCAGGGAAATTACTCCGAAGACAGGATTATCACTTACAATCGAGAAGGGAAAAAAGCAAATCAGTTTGATACTCATAATCCTTCAAGAAACGGAGAATATGACATTACTTCAGGAACACGTGATTTTTTTTCTATGTTATTCTATATCCGAAAACTGAAAGGAGAACTCTCAGGAAGTGCAGATCTAGACGGTAGCGGAACCATTTGGGAAACTCATTTTGAGCAGCTCGGTGAAGAGAAAATAAGTTCCTGTCTAGGCAAAATTAACGCAATTAAAGTCAAATTCTCTTTTAAGAAGATATCTGAACAAATCCGTCCCAGAAGTGATCTTGTCACCAATAATTTGTTTAAAGAAGATAATATTTTGTATTTCTGGTTTTCTGCAGATGAAAGAAGAATCCCTTTGAAAGCTGAATTTGATAGAAAACCATTTTCTGTATACTGGAGACTAATTAATTATGAAGAGTAGACAATCCAACAGATTATTCTTGATTCTGTTTCTTATCTGGTGGCTGATAATGCTGGTATTGACTTCATATCCAACTCTGAAGTTGAATACACCTTCAGGTTGGGGACTCGACAAAGTTGCTCATTTTTTCGTGTATTTTTTCTGGACAATATTGCTATATCTCAGCGGTATTTTAAAAAAAGATATTGCTGTTAAGTGGATTATTCCTATCGGGATGTGCATTTCATTGTTAGATGAGATTCATCAGATACCAATAAAGGGAAGATTCTTCTCTATCTATGATTTCATTGCTGACATATGCGGAATAGTTGTAGCTGCATTGACTATCCTGCTATTAAGAAAACGCTGTATTCTTTTACAAGAAAGGAATGAAAATGAATGAAAATAATAAGTTTTCCAACATCACCCCTGAAGAGATGTGGAAATGGCATTTTATCGAGAAGGCTTATCGAAAGATCATGAAGATCTACAATTTCAAGGAGGTCAGAACTTCAGTAGTACAGCCCTTATCTCTGCTGGAGAAAATTTATTTCTTTATGGATAATTTATCTGACAACAATATAAATGATACTACCATTCTAAAAATTGGTAATGAATCAAGTTATGGCCTGAGACCTGACATAACCATATCAATTTTTAATGAGGAACTGATTTCGAAAATGTCAGATCCTGTAAACAGACTCTTCTACTGTGGACAAATTTTCAGAAATCTGAAAAATAATATCTCCCAACATCACCAATTCGGAGCAGAAATTCTGGGAATTGCTGAACCTTTAGCTGAAGTTGAAATTATCTCTCTCGCTATCAGAGTTACCAGAGAATTGGGTTTAAAAAATCTCCAATTGAACGTAAACAGTTACGGCTGTCCAAAATGCCGTCCCAACTTTGAAAAAGCACTGAAGAAATTTATAATCAAACATAAAAACAAGTATTGTGAAAGCTGTGTTCAGAAAATAGAAAGTCAAAATGAGTTACACAAAGAATGCACAAGTGAGAAATGCAGAGCCATTAATTCAGAAGCCCCCAAGATAACCTCTTATCTTTGTAACGACTGCAAGAATAATTACACTGAAGTTAAGTTAATGCTTTCTAATCTGATGATAGATTATCAGGAAAAACCTCATTACGAGAATAACTTCAGATATTATAACCGAACGGTTTTTGAGCTTATAGCAAAAAATGGAGAAGAGGAATATAGACTCGGCGGTGGTGGTAGATATGATTCTTTGGCAAAACATATCACAGGAAATACACTTCCCGCTGTTGGTTTCTCTTTAAATAGTTTTCTGCTTCTGCAATTATTAGATAAGCTTAAGCTGCTTTATCCTCCCAAACCTGAATTTCACGTACTTCTTTACGCAAAGAATTTAAATCTCAACATAACATTTATCCACATAGCACAAGATTTGCATGACCATGGAATAAATACAGTTTTTGGTTATACAGGCATGAAATCAGCTCAGGAAACAGAGATTGCCAAAAAGGAAAACTGTCAGGCAGTTTTAGTCATAGAGGAAAATTTACTAAACAGCGGTAAAATTAAATATAAAGATTTGACAAAACATCTTGTACAAAATATCTATCTACAAGAAATCATTGAATGTATAGATAGACAACGCAAGATCTACGAAGTGGAGGAATAATGAAATCAATTCATGCTTTTAATGCCCCGGAAGCTCTTGGAGCTTATTCACAAGCTGTTATCAAGAATGGTCTTTTCTTTTCTGCCGGACAGATTGGCTTGAATCCTTTAAATCAGGAATTACCCGACTCCTTCAATGAGCAAGCAGAAAATGTTATGAATAATCTCCACAACATTCTTACTGCGGCAGGATTAACTTTCGGAAATGTTGTAAAATCAACAGTTTATTTGAAGGACATGAACAATTTTGATACTTTTCAGGAAATATATCAGAGGTTTTTTCAAAAACCATATCCTGCACGTGACACTATTGAAGTTAGCAGGCTTCCCAAAAATGCCGCAATTGAGATTTCTGTAATTGCAATTCTATAGAATAAACAGTTCAAAGGACTAATGATGAGAATTAAAAAATTCGTAGCTCCGAATGTCAAGGATGCAATAGCTCAGGTAAAGACAGAATTTGGAGATGACGCTATCATTCTGAGTCAAAAAAAGATAAAAGTCAATGAAGACCGTGAAGGCATAGAAGTAACTGCAGCAATTGATAAATCTGAAGAGTTAAAAAACAATAAAGATAGTTTTATTCAACATCTGAAAAAAACATCAGCTCAAAGTTCTGCTTCATCAACTGCTTCCGGAATGCAATTCACTATTTTGCAAAAAGAAGTGGAATTCATTAGTGAAAGAATGGATCTTTTGATTAATCACATTAAATATGAGAATCTTCCCCACATTCCCAAATCATTGCAAAAGAAAGTAAAATCTCTTATCGCTGGCGGAGTAAAACCTTCACTGGCAAATAGCATAATTGAAGAATTAGTACTCAATCTGAAAGGTGAAGACTTCTTGAACGAAGAACTTATTGAAGAAAAATTAATTTTAAAGATCAAGAGTATGCTGCAAATTTCTGGTCCCCTGAAATTCAATAATAATGTACCTGCAACAGTTGTAATTATCGGTCCTTCCGGTGCAGGTAAAACCACTATTGCCGCAAAACTCGCTGCAATAAATAAATACAAATCAAAAAAGAATGTGTGCTTAATTTCTGCTGACAGTTATAGAATAGCAGCAAAAGAACAATTAAAATCTTTCGCTGAAATTGCAAAAATAAGATTTGAATCAATTTACAATAACAGCGAGCTACTGGACTTGATTAATCAATTGCAAAGTTTCGATCTGATAATTATAGATACTGCCGGCATAAACCCCCGCGATATGAAAAAAATGGTCAGCCTTAAGGAAATGATAAAAGTTGCCAAAGCTGACGAGATTCATCTCGTACTCAGTCTCACTTCAAAGGAATCTTACCTGAGAGATGTAATAAGAAATTTCAGCATACTTAGTTACGACAGTATTATTTATTCGAAAATTGATGAAACCAATACTTATGGAGAGATATTGAATATTGCAACTGATTATGAAAAGAAGATTTCTTACCTGACAAATGGACAGAGCATTCCGGAAGATATTATTACTGCTGACAGAAAAGAACTGGCAGAATTAATTTTAAACAAATACGGAAACAACTGAAATGATAAGAGGTGTAAATGAAATATAGTCAATCAGATGAATTAATAAACTTCACGACAAAAAGCAAAAAAGTTGTTAAGACAGCTCAGTTGATTTCTATTACAAGTGGTAAAGGCGGAGTAGGAAAAAGTAATTTATTACTAAACTTAGCGATTGCCATGTCGATAAGAGGTAAAAAGGTCCTTATCATAGATGCGGATATGAATCTTTCAAACATTGATATTTTGATAGGTATTTATCCGGAGTATACTTTGAAAAATTTGCTGGATAATCTGATCACAATTGACAAGTTGCTGATTGAAGGTCCAAAAGGAATCAAAATCCTACCAGCATCTTCGGGAGATCTGAAAGTTCAGCAAAACATCAAAAGGGTTCAGAGAGCATTGATTCAAGCATATATGGAATTGAAAAAGGATTTTGATTACATCCTTATTGATACTGGAGCCGGGATATCTGATTATACCGTGGATTTTGTAGTTAATTCAGATAAAATTCTGATTGTAACAACACCTGAACCAACAGCAATAACGGATGCATATGCTATGATTAAGCTTTTACATTACAGGATGAAATCTCCTGATATTTCAGTAATTATTAATCTGGCTCAAACAGAAGATGAAGGTAAAAAGATTTTCAACAAAATTAATCTTATCGTTCAACATTTTCTGAATAAGAGTCTTAAATTTGCCGGAACTGTTCCTATTGATCCTAACATGTCAGAAGCAGTCAAAGAACAGACTCCGATAATTATTAAACGTCCAAGGTCAATAGCATCGACCAGTATTCATAATCTGGCACTAAACATTTTAAAGGAAGAAGAAGAATAGAGGAGCTTGCACATGAACGCAAGAATTCAGTTACAGGCACTTTTTAAAGCAATATCATTGCTGGTACTGTTTGTGACTTTTTTCTCAGAATATTTCTTTTTCCAAACCCCGCTTCTGGAAGCATTTGTTAAAGGCGCTATCTCACTTTTCATCAGCATTGTTGTCCTTAATATAATTTACGGTTTTTGGAGATTAGCTTTCAGTAATGCAGAATGGAAATTGATTATTGAAGGTCCTATAGAAACCGATGCTGAAGATTCATTGGAATCAGTGCCTGTTCTTGAAAAAAGTAAATAGATATATTTCTAATTCTTCCTCTTTAAATCCTTTTTAATCAACTCGACAAATGATTCCGGTCTGCTTCTGTTTTCTTCCTTCTGTCCCATATTTTCAGCATTTTCAGAGAGAACAATTTCTTCAGCCAGACTAAGATAATCTTTTGCACCCCGGCTACGACTCTTCAATTCAAATATTGTCTGTTTGTTGCTTGGCGCAACTGCAATGTCGATGTGTTCGTGAATGAATGTTTTAAAAAGTTTATCATCAAAATACTCAACAATAGTTTTAATCACATCATTATTAAGTCTTTTTCTCTCATCATATCTTGTTGCAATTATCCCCGAAACTTTCAAGAGAGTATTTCGGTTTTTTTTTAGCTCTCTGACTACTTTTAACAGTCTTCCCATACCCTGAAGAGCAAGGAATTCTGTCTGTATTGGAACAAATATTTCATTCGCAGTGAGCATTGCATTAATTGTCAGAATATTGAGATTCGGTGGACAATCAATCAATAGATAATCATATCCGGAGAGGTACTTAAGAGAATTCTTGAGAAGATCATCCTTTTTTATATAAGCTAATTTCATCTCAAGTTCTTCAAGATTAGCAGAGGAAGCTATAACATCAAGCTCTCCCCTGTGCAAGACAACTTCTTCGAAACTGAGTTCGCCCTTCAGCAAATGATAAATTGATTTTTTTAGTTCGAGACCTTCCAGTCCCAGAGAATATGTTAGGTGTTGCTGAGGATCCAAGTCAATTAACAATACCCTGCGACCCAATCTGGATAAAGCCGCTCCAGTATTAACTACACTCGTAGTTTTCCCAACACCACCTTTTGGATTTACAAAACAAATCTTTCTCATAGTTTACCCTTTGTGAACTAATATTCAATAACCTTCTGGACTAATTTTGATTAATCTATTGTAATAATCTAAAGAACAAATCTTACAATGCTCAACTAACTCAAAAGGTAATAGTGGTAAAATTTTGTCCATAACAATTATTCTGTAATGCGGATTGTACAAATTGTTGTACATTTCACTATGATGCGGATGATTATTTTCAGAAAAATCAATTTTCTCGGGTATGATGAAATTAAATACAGGATTATTCTTCTTGATTTCGGAGAGTTCATCTAAAAAAATCACTGAATACTCTTTCAGTTCTACACTAGCCGTATTAACCGAAGCAACTGATTCATAGAACAGTTGCACTAGTTGCTCCACAGAAATTATTCCCTCTTTTACCAGCGACAAACTCACTCTAAGCATTGGAGTCCTTAATCCCACCGGCTGAAGAGAAACATCTTCTGTCAAGAAAGCTGAATCTATTTCCTGCTGAATGCTGTTCGATGCAGTTTCTGCTGAAACAAAGAAATGCCTTGGTCCCCAGAACCCCTGATAAAAAAGCTTGTGAAAATCTTCATAAGTACTTTTGGGGAATAAACTGATTGCATTCACAATTAAATAATTAATCAACTCTCTGGTCTTCTGAGAGCTCCGCCTGTCGAAAAAATCCGAGTAGTATTTATCCATTTTTTATCATTTTCCCATTTTTTACAATACCCAGTATTTTCACCTTTCCAATATCTTCTTCAGTAAAAATGTTACTGTTACAATAGGTAAAATCTGCCGTATATCCTTTCTTGATTAATCCGTGAGTTTTCTCCCTGAAAGCAACTTTCTCTGCATTTTTCGTATATATTGTCACTGCTTCAAAAGGTGTCAGTCTTTCAGATTTGTTGTGGATTACAGTTGCCGCATGAATCCCCTTAATTACATCAAGTTCTGTGATATACCAGTCAGAACTTCCGGTTAATAATACTCCACTTTTATAGATAGTCGAAAATTTGTTTGTCTGTAGAGCACGCTCTTTCCCAAGCACTTTCGAATAAAAGCCGTCACTGCCACCCCATAATCTGTCAAACATGGGCTGCATAACTGCCGACACATTTGCTACAGACATTCGCTTTATCATATTATCAGAAGTCAATTCATTGTGAATAATCTGGTGTCGCAAATCTTTTGGACATTTTCTTTGGGCTTTTTCCACAGCAGTCAGAATCTGTTCAATAGCAGCATCCCCAATAGCGTGTACACAAACCTGCAAATTATTATCATGCGCATCTTCTACAAAGTCGTTCCAGAATTCATTAGATTGATAAAGAGTACCAAAATTTCCCGGTTCATCCGCATAACTCTGTTTCAATCCTGCAGTGTGAGACCCAAAAGAACCATCTGCCAGAATACAGCCACCAATTCTTGCGGAACCGATATTTATTGCTTTACGGATATTGAACATCTGCGGATAAAGAATAAAATCTATTGGGAAATGATCAAGTTTACCCTTGATAAAATCGAAGTGTTCAAGATCATCTTCAGCATCACCAATCATGGTGTGAATAGTTGTAAATCCACCTTTTATTGCTATTTCAGCAGCTTTTTGATAAGCCTTCAGTATACCTTCCTGTCCCAGTTGATGAAACCAGTGAGCAGCCTCATCATTAAATTTCTCTCGCAATAATCCGTTAAAATTTGATGGCAATTTTGCCGACCACTCAATCGTATCTGCAGCAAGGCTGTTTATCACACAGGAATGACCATCTATTCTTCTAAGAAATATTTTCTTGCCAGGGTGAATTTTATTTAATTCCAGCATTGTTGGAAATCTTTTTTCAGGGATAAGGTTTTCATCAAAATTATAGGCAAAGACCTTATCCTCAACGGGAGTTGTCTCTCTAATAGTATCCAGGACATCTTCAATAGAAGATACTCTGCCAAGATCTGCTCCCAGACTATATAATCCGCCCTGAAAAGAATGTGTGTGAGTATCACTGAATCCGGGATATACACAAGCACGGTTTAAATCGATTTTTTCAACATCATTTAACAATGGAATTTCTCTGTAGGTTTCTAATATTATCCCATTTTCAACCAGAACTGCTTTAAAAACTGCCCCGGGATATTCCATCGAATAAAAATCAGCGTTAAGAAATAATTGCATTTTCTTCACCTTGTCCAATCTTCTTTTTCTTGAGAACTTCAATTATTATGGCTATTACTAAAAGAAAGAAAGAAAGAAAAGTGCAAATAACCGACACCATTTTTGTATTATGAATAGAGGGCGGATCAAAAACCATTTTAACATTATGCTTCCCGGACGGAACATAGATTGATCTTAAAACATGATTTGTTTTTATTATTTCGGTTTCATTACCATCAACAAAAGCCTTCCAACCTTCGGGATAATAAATTTCCGATAGAATCAGTAATGAATTGCTTTCGTTTACAACTTCCAGCAGTATTTCGTTTGGATTAAGTTTTGCAATTTTCACTTCGGCATTAACAGGTTCACTGATTTCAAAAGAAGGTTCTGATTCCAGAATAGCCGTTTTTCTAATATCAAACAACTGATCATTCAGATATGAAAATCTCTCCCCGATACTCTTTCCAACTACATAATCACCAACAAACCATGCTCTGCCACAAGCCTGCATATTCTCATAAACGTTTGTTTTTTTATCTTTGAATTTTAATTCCAAATTCTGAAAAGGATAAGTATTATCCGGTACAGTGGCATCGATTAGAAAATATCTGGCATTAAGCATATCAGGGATATTTCGGCTGAAAACGCCCATGTTATCAACTCTACCATAATCCATTAAATCCTGAACTATTCTGAGTTTTGCACCGTCATAACCACCAATTGATTGATGATAATAGGAATAATCGTTGGTTGCCCACAAATTCTGAACTACTGGGAATATTCTGAATTCTGCCAATTCCAGTTTATCATTCTTTTGTTTAAGCAAAAAGTCATCAATCGGAGTTTTCACAAAATGATTTTTCTCCCAATTATTCGGATTGTAGAGTTTTTCATATTTACCATGCACTTTCTCCAGTAAAAATCTTTTCTGAATCTGCACTAAATCAAAAATTGTCAAAATTAAGATGAAACAAACAAAAATATATCGATTCTTTATGATCTTCTTCAAGAAGGCAAAAGTAGCTCCGAAAACCAGAAGAGTCAGTAGAATCATTCTTTCGGTATCGGCAATCAAAAAATCCTTTCTTATTGTTTTGATAACTTCCAAAACTTCAGATTCATATCTGCTTATATCGGTAGCTGTGGTATATGATAACGTGCCTGATACCCCAAAGGCAATCATTGCCACTATTCCAAGTATTGCAACAGAAATAATGGTTGCTCGCAATAATTTCTCTCCGCTGTTAGTAAGAATACTATTTAACCCATAGGCGGAAATAATCACCAGTAAAGTGTGTATCAAAACTACAATCATGACCGGAACCCGAAATTTATTAAAGGCAGGAACATAATTAAAAAAGATATTATAAAACCATGGCAGATGTTTTCCAAATGAGAGTAGTAAACTAAAAATTATCAGGAAAAACAGGGTTCTTATAAAACCGTTTCTCCAATTCATTATCAAACCTACAAAAACAAAGAAAAGAATTACTATTCCAAGATAATTAGTGGCTTCAGTAAATGGCATGTGTCCCCAATATCCGGGAATTTGTCTGTTCTTCAGGTGTGCAAAATCTGGATTAGAAAGATTGTAAACCTCGCTACTAGCTCCTCCCCAAAATCGCGGGATAAAGAAGTCCATAATTTCTGCCGGATGTAATGACCAACTCGTAGCATAATCAAATTCCAAACCTTCTGAACTCTCATCAGAACTGCCGCCACGGATGGAATAGGGAGTAAATTCCTTAATAGAAGACAATGGCTGCAGGACAACTCCCACTGCCAGCAAAATTGCTAGAAAAATGAAAAGAAGACTCATTGATAACTTCTTCTTTTCTGAATAGTTTTTATATATCAGATAGATTCCCACAAAAGTTAACAAAATCATTACATAGAATACAATCTGATAATGTCTGGTGCGAACCATCAATGCAATCATGAAAGATAGACTGACAAGATTCAACAAAGAGGCTTTCTCAAAAATACTGAAAAAGAAATACAAGGTTAGAGGGATCATCATTATTGGGCGGAATTTCGCCAGATGTCCTATCAACAAAAGAGTTCCCCAGTGGACTATAAACAAGAAACTCACTGAACCAAAAAAAGCAGAA
>JAQVBK010000355.1 GCA_028690365.1 Candidatus Cloacimonadota bacterium | reverse complement strand
AAAAAAGTTTTTCAATGAAGTAAACAAAACGCAATATATTAAACTCTTTCACTTTAGGCTCCTTTGCAAGTAACTTTATAATGGCCAGAACAATGCCAACATTCTAGCGTATTAGGAGAATGAATCGCCCCACATTTCGGACAAATCCATCCCATAAGATACATTTCTTTCTGTTGCAGGGTATTATATTTTATAACAGGGAAAAGTTCAACAATTTTTTCGCTGCATTTACGACAAATATCATTCACGTCGCCTGACAACAATTCTCCGGCACACAAAACACATTTTGAGTTTGTTGTCATTTTCTCACCAATTATAATAAATAATAATACCATCTTCATTGATATGTTCTTTCAACACACCAAGCGCAGTGAGGAATTTTGACCCATTATATCCGTATTTACTACAAAATTCAGATTCATTCATATTTGTGATATCAAACCAATGGGTACAATAACTATCGTTCTTTACAACGTCTTCAAACAAGCCAAGCCACATATTCCAAATCTCTGACTCGTCACAATCTGTTTGTTCAATGAAAAATTTTTCAACATCACTCCAATAATAATAATCCATAGTATCCGGTTCAAGAATCATTTGTGTCTCCTTATTTTTCGTAGTGAGAAAGCATTTTCTTTACTTTGACATGATAAGAAGCAGATCGGGTCAATTTGGGAATTTCACTAAATTTCATTATCCTCCTCAACACACTCCATTAACATTCTGTATTGACCACAAACAGGACAATTTATTGTAATTTTTGATGTTATTTTGGCTCCAGTGTAAAGAGGAAACAGCGAATCATAAGGGCGAATTTCAGCCAATTCTCTCCGAGTTGTTTGGGCTTCACAAAAACAAGCACCACATTTTCCCTCAAACAAATCTTCAGAAATACCTTTCTTAGTTATTTCCACTTTACTCTCCTTAAAAGGTTTTGTCAAGAATATTCAGAAAATTTTCTCTGATTAGTTCAGCGGCGTCTTGACTGAGAAGTTTATTCACCTGCTTCCGTTCGTCTTTTTCAAGCGTTTCAAGACAATCACCTTCCTCCTTTAAAACGTCTTGAACAAGCATTCCTTGAAGTTTGCCAAAGTCTTTGCTTGTGATTTCTTCTCCGTGTGAAAGAATATTCCTCAACCGATTTTCAGTAATTGATTGTGAAAGTTCTTCATAAATTTCTTTGACGTTTTCAGCAAGCACCAATGGTTGTTTGTGAACTTTTGGTGATCGTTGTTTTTCTGAGAATTTAGGGTTTTTCTTTTTGAGAATAACCCGACTTCCGTTACCAAACATTTTTTCTTCAACAGGACGAATAACCAGCCCTTCAGAATAGTTATTTTCGAGTGGCGGAAGATTATATTCTTTATAAGTAGGATCTTCAAAAACAGGATCAAGATCAATCATTTCTTTGAACGATCCACGATGAAGTTCAATTGCCGGTTTGAGGTTATAGTGTTTTACTATTGCTGACATTTCATCAAACGGCAAAAACTCAAAATCCACAGCAACATCAATCACCCTGATATCAACGGATGGAGTATACCATACGCCTTTTTGAATTCTTGATACAGGAAATTTCTTTACATCAGGATGTGGATAACTACCACCATAAATTTCAAAGAAAACATTCAGTGTTTCTCCAAAATAATTCTGCATTCTCTTGATACGATCAATAAGAAATACTTTCATATTATAAAGATTTGAATGCAGACCATAAAAATTTTCACCGTCTTCAATAAACGAAGACCGCTTTGCGAACTTCACCTTTTCGGCATCGGCACATACTTGAAAATTAGATCCATGAAGTTTGTTTGTCGCAACCCAAACCCCGCTGTTAAGTCCTTGTTTTTGGATTTCTTGAATGGTTTTTGTGCGATAAGTGTTTTCAATGCTTGGATACTTCATGAACTGAAGTTCTTTTTCTTCCTTCGGAGGTGGAAGAACAACATCATCAAGAATGGATTTCCCACAAACAACACATTTTGCATTTGTAGGATCCCCGTCTGTCATGACAAAATTACAATCATGTATAATATGAACCATATTTTCCTCCTTATTCAACGTTGACGTATTTCATGCAAGTACGGAGAAGATTATCATAATCTCCTGACATTGCTTCGTTTATGAACAAATCAATTTCATCATTAGAAACACCATTTCGCTTCATTTCTTTGCGAACCTTTCCGATAATATTAAATGCATTACCGTTCTCACCAATCAACTGCACAGAAATGTCATATTTGGGCTTCATTTTTTCTCCTTCATCAAAATTTTATGTTTACGCTCACTTTCAAAAACATATTACTATGAATTGTCTTGCTTGTAAATAAAAAAGAGAACAGAAACGAATCTCTGTTCTCTTTTCAAAAATCACAAAAAAGTTTTACGATTTAGGCTTTTCGCCCCGTAGAACCAAAACCGCCTTCCCTGTTTGACGTTTCTCTGTGTTTTTCAATTTCTTCTTCCGTTCCGCTACTGAAAAACATATTTCGCATTGTATTTTCACGAAGTTCAAGTTGGGCAACACGCTCATGATGGGAACATATAAACGGAACATTTGACGTGTTATGAAGAAGGATCATGGTTTCATTCGTGTAATCAGAATCAATTGTTCCAGGAGAATTAATAAGAGTCACTCCGTGCTTCAGAGAAAGACCGCTCCGAGGAATCATTTTGAACTGAAAACCATGCTTGATAATAAATCGCATTCCTGTAGGAATCAATGCCCGATGATTAGGGCGAAGAATAACAAACATCACCCCATCACGATTTTCTACTGGCTGAAAATATTCATTGTTATCAGAATCGTACATTTTCACTTTATCAACATGATTTAGACAAACAGCAACATCAGCACAAGCGGATTCGGCGGTTTGAACTTCTGGAACAACGAATTCAGCATTACCGACAGGAACAATTTTTATATTAATATGCATTGCTTCTCCTTTCACCAATTAATTCTTGCGTCCGCCAATATTGTACTTAGGAACAAGTTCCCACTTATCTTTTTCTTTAAACGGAACGACCTTGACAGAGGAATGCTTCGACTGATCCTGAATCTTGTCAACATCAACCACTTCCACAAGACCCCAATCCTCAA
>JAQVBK010000354.1 GCA_028690365.1 Candidatus Cloacimonadota bacterium | reverse complement strand
ACGGAATCCTACTTCCTATGAGCCTTTTTTTATTCTTCAATTCTGAATCTCTTTTCATGAAAACCGCCTTCTTCAGCAAACCGCTTGATGTATGCTCTCATTTCTTCATCATTTCTTTTCAGCTGGTTACAATATTCCATGAGTGATAATGTCATCCCATCTGTAGCATCCAAACCGGATTGCTTAACTACTTCCTCAATGCAATCAGACATTTTTCTGTAATAACCAACCAGACGAACAGAAAGTTTCTTGTTTCCATGCTTGTCTTTACCAGAAAAAGATTGTTTAAGCGTACAGCTCATATCATCCTGTTCAACAAAATAACCATTTACTAAATTTACTGTTACCACTTCTCACCCCACCGCTTCTGGGTAAACAACTGCGTACCCTTTATGTCTGCCAAGTTCCAATGCTTCTTTATTACTGCACTCCTTAAATACATCAATGTCAGCTCCATTTATTTCTGAACCGGTGTCCTCTGCTTCAAAATATCCAAGGAACTCACCTTCTTCATCCCAGAGCGCCACACAACTTCCAAGTGGTATTAATTCAGGATCTACAGCAATGGTTCTTCCTTCCTTTGGTACTGTCTCTGTCTTTGTCAGATTTCCAGTCGGTATGTAATAAGTAACTTCAACCTCAATAAAATCTTTCGCCTGAACATTTAACGGAACCAGTAATGCCAACAGGAAGGCTGCTACAATTCTTTTCATATTTCACCTTCTTCCTTTTTGAATTTTCTATATTCAGGAATCATTAATACAACTCCGAATAATGAACAAATTGTTCCGCTGATCGGAAATTTTTCCATTATGCATGTTCCAAAGAAAACAAGGAATAATCCGATACAAGCTGTGTAATATGTCTTTTTCATGCTTCTCCCTTCCAGATATAGCCTGTGTACTCCCACAACAATTTTGGAGAAATATAAACATTAACCCTGTTCTCGCTTTTTGTTGATGTTCCAATTGGTAGCCATCCTTCTTCAACACCTTTACGAACCCATAAAGCAGATTTTCCAAATATCTTTGCTGCTTCATTAACAGGAACACCGCCAATTCCAAATTCCGGAATATTCATCTGATAAATCGTTTTTGTTTCGATCTGTTCCATTTCTATTCCCCCTAACTTAAAAACTTGTTTATGAAGTATTGCTGTCCTTTTCCATTAACCAATACGGTTTTTGTGATACGAACACTTCCATCTGGATTGTTGATTGTTCTTTCCTTTATCTCAAATAATCCAAGTTCCATTGATTTCTGAGTTGGCATGTTGTAATCAATCCCACTTCTGCTGATCAAGTACGAATTACTCCGGAGCCATTCAAATAATCTGTTCTGTCCGATACTCACACCATTCTGTTTTAGAATCTTTGCCAGTTCACCGATTAAAATAGATGTATGCGATACTGATACTGCATCTGCAAAGATTTCTTTCGGCTTCATTCTTTTAACATCGGTTTCAAGCGAATGAATTTTTTCATCTGCCATTTTTAATGCCCTGGCAAAAATCTGTTCCGGTGTATTCCATGCTTTCTCCAATGCATTAAAAGCATTTATATATTTTAACTTCCATCGTGTTGCTTCACTTCCTGTAAAACCCATTGCCAAGAGAGAAAATCCATCACGATTCATAAAATATACCTTTTGATCCCTACCATAACTATCTGGTAAAGTACCTTCAAAAAACATCTGCCCAAAATTCGGCACATCTTTTTCTAAATTACGAATACTTTCTAATACGTGTTTATGTTGTTTTTTAAATACTTCTGCAATGTTTCTGCTGTCAGTAATCATCAAATCATTTTCAATTCTCACTCTTACAGAAATTAAATCACCCATTCTTCCACACTCTCTTTCAGTTCGGCAAAGGTGTAATACGAAATTCCTTTTAGCTGTTTTTCTGTTCCAATTTGTCTTTGAGTTATTCCGATAAGTATGGGATCATTAAAGTTGTAACCATAAGCCAATAACTGTGCATTTGGATTTTTATTTCCTGTTTTAATTTCAATAATTACAGCTCTATCATTGCACACAGCATAAATATCAATCCTTCCAACTCCTGGCACTTCCTTTTCGCATGATATAAATTCAAAGTTCGGAAATAGTACATTAAAGTTATTAACAATTTGTTTCTTTATTTCTGATTCTTCATATTTTCTCGTTTCAAGGCTTTTACAAGGAATTGTCATTTCACATGATATTGAATCCGCCAAATATACAACCGCTTCTCTACCGTACTTCACAAAAAATTTTTTTACCGCTTCTCTTAATTCTCGTAGCTCATCATAATCAAATAAAACCCTGTATTCTGAAACCTTGACAAAAAACTCCTTAAAATCATTACATTCATTCAATTTTTCATGTAACTCTCTTGCTGATACTGTCTGTGTATCAAAATTTACTTGTAACTGATTCATCTTTTTCCTTTCCTTATGATTGAAGTGTTAAAAAGTAATCTGCAGTTTCAGTTTTTTCAATTTCAAGCATTTCACTTATCTTCACGATGTCATCTTGTGAGAAACCAGCTTTGTTGTTTAGCTTCAATGACATCAATGCTTTTGAAACACCGTACTTTTCTGCAAAACTTGTTACTGAACCATTCGGTCACGTTTCGTGGTCATTTTTTACAAAAAAAATCGCCTCAATCTTTCTATTGTAATAGTTAGATAATTTAAGCTTGATATTATCTCTTGGAATTCTTTCTCCATTCTCATACATAGAAAGAGTTGATGCGCTTATTCCAATAGCTTTCGCTACCTCTGCTTGCGTTCTTTCACCTCTTAACTTAACCAGTCTTTTCCCAATTTCCTTTGCGTTCATTGTTCACCACCTTCCTAAACGCTCACGTTTTGTGTTCTTAAAACGAATATACACGAATCGTGAGCGATTGTCAACACGTTTTGTGTATTTTTTTCTTGTAATTATTCACATAACGTGTATAATCAGAAATATAACCATACTAAACTGAAAGGGAAGGTGAATGATGAACACATTTAAAGATATGTTGAAATATTTGAGAATGCGCGAAAACCTATCTCAGGCTGAATTGGCTGATAAACTTGGAACTGCAAAATCAACGATTTCTATGTATGAGGTCGGTCAAAGAAGT
>JAQVBK010000065.1 GCA_028690365.1 Candidatus Cloacimonadota bacterium | reverse complement strand
CGTTTGATTTTGTACTTAATCATTCTCCTTTCCAATGATTTAGCAGTTATCCCCAATAGCTTTGCCGCATTACGTTGATGAAATCCAACCTGCTTTAAGGCATTCAATACCATATCTCGTTCGAGATTGGCAAGAGGAATGACGGAATCGTCTTTTCTTATTTTTTTCGGGATCGTAAAGCATGAAAGTTTAAGAGTCGATGAAGTGGAGAGGATAACTGCTCTTTCAATCATATTTTTCAATTCTCTGACGTTGCCAGGAAATGGGTAACTCATCAGCGCTGATTCCACCTGTTTTTCAATTTTGACAATTTTTTTCTTCAGATGACCACTGAAATATTTTAAGTAGAAATCCAGAAGTATTGGAATATCTTCTACTCGTTCTCGTAAAGGCGGAACATGTATCACAAAAGAAGACAGTCGATAGAAGAGATCAGATCGGAAGCGATTTTCGTCAATCATCTCCTGCAGATTATCATTAGTAGCAGTAATTAATCTAAAATCTACTGAAATTTCCTTCTCGCCACCAATCGGAATAATTGTTTTGCTTTCAAGTGCTCTCAAAAATTTTGCCTGTAATTGTGGCAACCAGGTTCCAACTTCATCCAGGAACAGAGTTCCTTCGTTGGCTATCTCAAACCATCCTGTTTTGTTTTCTTTTGCCCCGGTAAAAGCATTTTTTTTATATCCAAAAAACTCACTTTCAAATAGTGTTTCCGGTATACTTGAAACATTTACAGCACAAAAATTCTTATTGCATCTCTCACTGTGTTCATGAATTGCTCTAGCTACCAGTTCTTTTCCTGTACCGGTTTCTCCTGTAATAAGTACGGATGTTGTCGGTGATTGAGCAACTCGTTGAATCAAATCCAGAATAGTTTTTATTTGCCGGCTTTCTCCAATTATCTGCAGACCAATTTTCTCCTTAATTTCGTGATTCAGAAATTCATAACTGATTTCAGATTTCCGTAGTTGATTTAATGCTGTTTCAAGTTTAATATTTTGAGCAGAAATTTCTTCATTCTTCTTCTTTAGTTCAATAGCTTTTGTTCTGTATAATTCTGCTTCTTTTTCTTTTTGTTCCATTTCAAAAGCAGTTTGCATTTCAGCAAGTTTTTGATTATAATCATCCTGAAATTCTTGTTCTTGCTTTTCAATCAGCAATTTTTGATACTCAACCAGATTATCTTTTGCTCCGGTTATTTCATACAGCTCCGTAAAAGTTTGATAAATCTGGGAAATCTGATAATCGTATCCGTTTCCCTGAATGATTTTCATGGTCATATTCAACGCTGTCTCTGCTGCTTCATATTTACCAAGTTTAATAAAGCACTTTGCCCGTTCATGAAATATATTTACTAAAAATTGTGTAACAGAGCTTTCAGTAAACAATTCTTCTGCCATGTCAAGATAGTGAAGTGCATTATCATAATCTTTTCCCTCTGCAATTACTGAACTAATATCAAGGTAATTTTTCGCCAACATATCATTTAAACCGTACTTTCTACTCATCTCTATTGAACGTTCAAACCACTGTTTTGCCTCCAGCACTTTTTTCTGTCGAAAATAGAGAAGTCCGATATTATTGGAAGTAGAAGTATGAGAAAACTGAACTTCCTGAGTTGATTCATGGTGCAATGATTTCATGTAGTATTCCAGGGCTTGTTCATAATTGTCCATATCAGAATAGATATTGGCAATGTTGTTGTATATATGCCCTTCAAGACCCGGGAATTGCAATTCTTCACTTACTTTTAGTGCGAGGCTGAAGTATTCAAGTGCTTTATCATATTTGTGGAGACTGTAATAGATTGAAGCATAGTTATTATAGGCAAATACAAGATTTTTGTTTCGAAGCCGTTCACTAATATCAATGCTTCTTCTGGTCATTTCCATAGCATAGCCATAATTGCCCAGATTCAAATACTCCATCCCAATATCTGCTAAAACAGAGCTCAGAAGAACCTCTTCATTTCTGCTTTCCAGTTTTTCTCGGGCAATCTGATGATAATACAGAGCTTTTTTATACTCTTTTGCTGTTAAATAGATTGAACCAGTTTTCAAATAAAGCATATCAATCAGTTCGATTGCTTTTGTATCATTCAATATCTCAATAGCTTTTTGAAGGTAAGTCTCAACTAAATCATCTTCTTCTAAATGAAAATAATAATTAAGCAAGATTATGTAATAATCAGACATTGATTGAGAATCCTGAGGAATTGAGTTTTCTGAACTTTCTTTAACAAACTTCGTAAAGGTTTCCTCGTCATTTTCCATGAGATTTTCACACTCCGCAAATAGTTTAGTAATCCGAAAACCACCAGAAATTTCCAATAAAGTTTTACTAATTTTTTTGAACAAATCCATGTTACCTCATTTTTTACTTTTTTCAATCTACTTCGATATATTTAGAAATCATCTTATATTATTTCATGTTTGTTAAAATCAATTATATGCGCAAGCTTTAAATAATAGTTTTCAATCTTTCTTCCCTTTTGTCATTATCTGATTTTTTAATTCAGCTTCACAATGATCCCTTAATTCATAAGATTCAAAATATTATTTAACAGATATATTATCAAATGAAGTCTTTAAAATTTAAAGAAGTAGTCATTTTGACCTAAGTTCACATTAATCTATGGATTTTTTCAACAACGGATAAATTGCTCATATTTAATTTTCGTGAATCATCTGATGATATCTCTAATAGTTTGAGAAATGGAGATGTTGTTTATCTTTTTATTATTCTCAAAAATTGTTGATAACTCTAATGGAACGAGTAATGCATAATTGATATTCGAAAGGAGCTTTGAATGATTAGGATAATTGAGAATTTGCTAATACTGTATTATCTTGCGTACTTTTTAATTGATTGGATATTTATTGTTATTTTTATTCGGTTTGTGAAAAAAGAGAATCTAAATGTTGCTGACAATTTAGAGTTTAGCTTATTTCCGGTTTCAATAATTGTACCTGCCTTTAACGAAGAAGTAACTATCTGCGAAAGTGTTATGATGTTACTCGCCCTTGATTATCCAGATTTTGAAGTAATTGTTGTCAACGATGGCTCAAAAGATGAGACAAGCTCAGTATTGGAGCGTCAATATCCTTTCGAGGAAATCAATCTTGAAAACAGAGAATTAATCCATACAAAAGCAATAACTTCGATAAAAAGATATCAAAATCTAATCTTGATTGATAAAGAAAATGGAGGGAAAGCTGATTCTATCAATGTTGGAATCAATTTTTCTACAAAGAAAATGATTTGCACAATTGATGCTGATTCCGTTCTTGATATTAGTGCTTTGAAGCAAACTGTTCAACCATTTATCAATGATAATTCTGTCTTTGTAAGTGGCGGTCAATTAGCAGTTGCCAATGAGGTAGAATTGAGAAAAAATACTGTCGTCTCATCAAGATTGCCTAAAAATATATGGGTGCAATGGCAGATAATTGAATATTTAAAATCTTTTATGATTGCCAGATATAGTATGAGCAAATTGAATTCCGTTCTTATTATGTCCGGGGCATTTTCTGTTTATAAAAAGGATGATCTAATAAATGTGGGAGGATTTCTAACTCAACAAAATAGAAGCTCATATATTACTAAAATTGGCGGTTTCGGAGAACAAACCGTTTGTGAGGATATGGAAGTTGTCGTTCGATTGTGGAGATATTTTTATGAACGCCGAGTAAAAGCCCGAGCTGTATTTCTTCCTCATCCTGTTTGCTGGACAGAAGTCCCAGATAATGCCGATTTCTTAAAAAGACAACGTAACCGATGGCATAGAGGTTTAGCTGAAACAATTAGAATCCATAAAGAGATGATTTTTGAACCGAAATATAAGTCGATTGGATTATTCGCTTTCCCATATTATTTATTATTTGAGTTGTTCTCTCCGATAATAAAAGTTTTTACTGTAATTTTCTTGGTTTATGCAACGATAAATGGCTATTTCAACCAATCATGGATGTTGTTGGTGATAATTTTTACAACCTTAACTTCCGCGATAATCACAAGTATCGCAACTGTTCTTGTCGAGCAATGGACTCTAAAAAACAAGCTTAAATCTAAAGAAGCTTTACGATATAAATCGATTAACGACTGGTTAACTCTCATCCTTATTAGTATCTTAGGTGATTTCATCTATTCTCCCTTCAGAATTTTTGCCCAATTAACGGGTTTGATAGATTTTATTAAAAAGAAAAATAATTGGTATAAATTTTCCAGAAAAGGATTTGGGAAACAGGAGGAACAATGAAGAAAATTTTGTTAGGAATAATAATGATTCTCGTATTGATTGGCTGTGATGTAGAAAACACCGTTTCGCCGATAGAATCATTACCAACTGCAATAATAACTTATCCAGCTAACTGGTCTACAATTACAGAGGAAGAGTTAACAATTACTTTTGAAGTTTTTGCAGTAAATCTTGATTCTGTAGAAGTTTATTTAAATGGTCAGAAATTTGAGACTTTTTACCAAGCACCATTTGAGTTAGATATGGAATTGTCGGATTTTACAGAAGGTATGTTTACTTCCTATTGCAAAGTTTACGACCACAAAGGAAACAGTGCAACTTCTGATTTGATTAATTTCTACTGGGAAACAGAACAACAACCTGAATCGGAAATATCTATAAACATTCTTCGGCCGATTTTTTGGGAAGTTTTTGAAGATAGTCAGATAGAAACTTTACTTAACATTGAAAGCACTTTTGGGGTAGAAAATATCGATATCTATATTGATGGAGCATTGAATCACACTATTGAAAGTGAACCCTTTTCTGCAACAATTGAAGTTGATCATCCCGGAGAACACAATTTTTTAGCAATAGTAACCGATTCACTTGGTAATCAAAGAAGCTCGGAATTAATTAACTTCTCAATTCTATTACCAGATACAGAAGCTCCAATTGGATATATTACAAATCCTGCAAACTGGTCAAATCAAAATGGAAATATGCAGATAAGGATTTCTGCAATTGATAACGAATCTGTAAGCCGTATCGAAGTGTTGATTGATGGCGAATTTTATGCAGAGATAGCCTCTCAACCATTTAACTTAAATATAGATACAAATATTTTCGAAAATGGTAATCATACATTATTGGCAATCATTTATGATTCGTCTAATAATTTCAGTTACTCTCAATTAACTAATTTTGAAGTTAATAATTAATGTTGAAATATTCATTTCTTATCGTTATTATAGCTGTTTCGTTTTCAGAATTGAACGCTAATGAAAATATCCAGGATTTGCTGAATAATCGGCAACTTGATAAAGCTTTTACAGAGCTTCAGATATTGGGAAATCAAAATATCGAATTGTGGCGAGAACTGGGATTTCTCTACAAAGAAGAAAATAGAATTCTCGAATCCATAAAGTGTTATGAGCAGATATTTGAAAGTGAAAACGCAGATTACGATGCTCGTTTAGCTTTAGGAAGATTATACATGGAGAACGATCAGTTTCAAAAGGCAATTCATCTCTTCCAATTAATATTAGAAAATGATGAAACAGATGTCGAAGCTTATCTTGGTTTAGCTCGAACTTTTGCAGCTATAGAAAATTATAAAGAATCAATTAGAAATTACAATTTTGCTTTGCAATATCTACCAGACTATGTTCCGACTCTTTTTGAATTGGCAAGGATTTATACCTATAGTAATAATCTTGATTCAGCGATTTCTGTTTATCAGGAAATTCTTCTTCTTGATGATACTTTTTCAGAAGCTCTTGCCGGAATTGGAAAATTATTGTGGTGGAAAAATTTACCATTTCAATCGATTCAATATTATAAAAAAGCTTTAATTCTTGATCCGACAAATACAGAGATTGAAGATGAAATGAGAAAAGTCTTAGCCGAACTTGATTGGAATTTATCTTCAAAATTCTCTTTAGGAAAAGAAAGTGAGGAGGCTTATCAGGTAGAATATTTTCTGCATAACTACAGTGTAAATAAACGAATAAATGATTATTTATCGCTTCGAATAAACAGCATTTGGCAATATTCTCAAAAAACAGAGAATGATTTCACCAACGAACGCTATTATGATTCCAATGTTATCGAATCCTCTTTCATCATAAAAGATAATCAGTTCAGATATATTCTGGGAGGTTCAGTAAACGACTCAACAATAACAATTTCCGAATTCAATTGGCAGACAAATCATTCATTTAAAAATATCAAGTATCGAAATAGACTCGGTTTTGGAGAAGATTATTTCAATTTTTGGAAAAGAGTTCGAAAACAATACCTGAACAATAGTTTTAGTGTTGATTGGAAACGCTTTAATTTTACTTATAATTATGCATTTGGGAGAGTTAAGAGGAATTTAATTTGGAATAATTCAGCCAAAGCGGAGAATCCATTTGTTATTTACGATCTAAATTTGCAGTATAAGATTTCAAATCTTCCTAAATTGACCATTAATGGCAATTATAAATTTATTGATTATAAGTATGACTCAACCTTGTATTATTCTCCATCAAATCAAAAAATAGTTGTATTATCAGCTTCAATTTATCATCCTTTAGATAAATTTTATTTCTATGGACATTGTGGCATTTCACGAAATAGTGATGATACTTTTGGAACTAGCTACGAAATCGAGCTTGGATGGAACGTTTCTCAGGCTTCTTTATCATTAAGTCTCACAAATTTTAATGATGATTATTACGAAAATGAATTAATATCTCTTTCTATAGGGGGAAATTTTTAATGAGATTGAAATATTTAGTAATTATATTCCTGATTAGTTTAATTGCGATTGTAGTTTATTTCATGATCCAGGTTGAGAATAGAATTCGTCGGGAAAAAATAATCGTAATTGACAATACAGAAGTTCGAGTCGAACTTCTGCCCGAGTATGATCAGGATGATTTAATTCTCAATGTTGGGAAGGTTTCTCCCGATTTCAATATTAAAAACGATTATTTTCAGATTAAAAGTGTTAAGAAAGGTCAAGATGAATGGCAAACCATATTTCTGAAGGGTGTAAATTTAGGAGTTGCTTTGCCTGGAAAATTTCCTTCAGAATTCCCTATAGATTTTGATTTATATATGGATTGGTTTATCAAAATTGGAGCAATGAATTCAAATGTAATTCGGGTTTATACAATTTTACCACCAGTTTTTTATGAAGCTTTTGCGAATTATAATCTTCTTTATTCAGATAAACCATTGTATTTGATGCAAGGAGTATGGGCAAGTGTTCCCGAAACTCATAATTATTTAGATAAAGATTATTCTTATGCATTTCAAAAAGAGATCAAGGATGTAATCGACGTAATTCATGGAAACAAAGTTCTCGATCCAGTTAATGGAAAAGCTTCAGGAACTTATGTTTCGGATGTTTCTAAAAACACAATTGCCTATCTTTTAGGGCGAGAATGGGAGCCTCAGGGAGTAACATTTACTAATCAAAACAATTCTATCAAATCATTTAATGGTGAATTCATCAGCATTCCCAAAGGTTCTCCGATGGAGATCTGGCTTGCTCAGATGATGGATTACACTTATAAATATGAAACTTTGGTTTATCAATCTCAACGTCCGGTTTCTTTTGTAAATTGGCTTCCGCTTGATCCAATGTACCATATTTCTGAATTCATAGAAAATGAGAAAGTGCGGGAATACGATAACGATTGGGAAACAATTGATTTTCGCAAATTCAATTATACTGAGCGAGTTAAAGCTGGAATTTATGCTGCATACCACGTTTATCCATATTATCCTGATTTCGTTTATCTTGATGTTAAATATCGTCACGATGAAAATAACTATCTCGCATATCTTAAAGATCTAAAAGATTATTGCCCTGATATGCCATTAATTATTGCAGAATATGGAGTTCCATCGAGTAGAGGGAACAGTCATTTTGCTCCTTACGGATTTAACCAAGGTGGACAAAACGAAATTGAACAAGCAAGAATTAATTCGATTTTAACAAAGAATATTCATGATTCCAACTGCGGTGGAGCAATCATCTTCGAATGGATTGATGAATGGTTCAAACTCAATTGGATGGTTATGGACTTTGAACAACCTCAAGACCGTACAAGATATTGGCACAACAAAGAAAATCCAGAACAAAATTTTGGAGTTTTAGCGATTGAGAATAGAACTATTATTCCTGATGGACAAGATGAAGATTGGGCGAAACCTGCTTTTTTTGCTGACAAAAATATTCAAGCTGATGCCGATCCAAGCTATTTTTATCTCAAATACAAAATGAAAGATTTTGATTTTAAAAATAACAATCTTCATATCGCAATCGATACTTATGATGAGGATAAAGGAGAACACTCTCTCTCAACTTTGAACAAGAAATCCAAGCGCGGAATCGAATTTTTCTTGAGTTTCATGAAACCGGACTCTGCTGTAATTTTAGTCGATGATGAGTATTCGGTTTTTTCTGATATCTATAATGATTATGTCCCGATTTATAGTTCCAAGAAAAATGACGACGGACGTTTTGTTCCTCAGGAATTAATCGCAAACAGAGCAAGAGAAACGCTTTTAGGTGAAAAATTTCCTCAAAGATTATATGATAGGAGCAATCTTATTCACGGAAAAGTAACAGAAAATTCTAATGCTGATTGGTTTTATAGCCAAAATAACGGAATTTTAGAAATCAGGCTTGCTTGGCATTTATTAAATATTTCTGACCCTTCTTCCTTGCAAGTTTTAGATGATAAGCCGGAAACACCTGAAATTGAAAGTTCTACCTTAGATAAATTCTATATTTATTCGTATATCACCAATAAACAGAATGAAACTCTTTATACAATTCCTGAAGATGAAAAAAGCTTTAGCTACATCTGGGAAAAATGGGACAATCCGAAATATGAAGTTAGAGAAAAAGTTCAATACGACTCGTTGAAAATTCTCTTCGGAAAACTAAAGCCAATTTATTCAGAAGAAGCAAAGTTAGATGATAATAAATTTGCAGTTGCAAAATGGTTTGAAAATAGAAATGGTGCAATTTCTATTTCATTTGATGATGCCGGAATGGGACAGTTTCTTTTTGGATTTGAAACTCTTAAAAAATACAATGTAAAAGCAACATTTGGTGTTGTAGGAGAGTGGATTTCTGAAAATCCTCAAACAACAAGCGAAGACGGCGGATTTGGAATCGAGCGAATGGGTTGGGAACAAATACGTGAACTCGTAAAATCAGGAAACGAAATAAGTTCACATGGCTTTTATCATAAGAAATTGGAAGGTTCTTCAGATAAACTCATCCCACTTTTGCAAAAGAATAAAGACTTAATCGAGAAAAATACCGGAAAACCAGTTTTTACGCTCCAATATCCATATTCTTTTGTTAACAAAGAAATCATAATTGCAACTGAGAAAAGCAATTTTCTTTTTGGAAGAATTGGCAATAGTACTCAAAAAAATACAATTAATAATCTTCTACAATTGAGTAGTAAAATAATTCTGAATAATGATGATCCGAATCCTTCTAAGATTCAAAGCTATATTAATGAAGGTAAAAACGAATGGACGATTTTTATGTATCATCACATTTTCGAAAATTCATCAAAGGAAATGCATCTGTTTGATTATCACAACGTTTATAATCGATATTCTATTGCACCGAAGATTTTTGATAATCAAGTCAGATTGATGAGAAACTCCAACTATTGGATTGCTCCGATTTCAGAGGTTGGAAAGTATCTTATTGAAAGAGAAAATGCACAATTAATTGTTCAGGAAGGCTCGAATTCTTATATGATTGAACTCGTTTCAAAGCTAGATTCGAGTATTTATAATCAGCCTCTGACAGTAATTTTTAGTACAAATTGGAGTGTTGTAAAAATTTCTAATACAGAAAATGATGGGATTTATAATCCCCGCAACAATCAGATAATCTTTTCAACCAATATAAATAAAAAAGTAATAATAGAGAGGGTAAAATGAATTTTTTAAGGAAGTATCTCATAATTCTTAGTTTAATGGCTTTTTGCCCAATGTTTTCCTTGCAATATCAATTACCGAAAGTTCTGTTTTTATCGACAGGTGATGGTGAAGGAAATGGAACAATTTCTGACGGTTTAGTAATTGCTAACGAAGTTTTCGCTAATCTCGGCGCTATTGTAAGAATAGAAAATCGCAAAATCCTGCACAATCCACAGTTGATGGAGCAATATTCAATTATAATAGCACCAACAATTTACGGTTATCACGATGGAGATCGTCTTTATTCTCTTTCTTATTTAAGTGAAATTGAAATGCAAAACATTGATAATTGGGTTAAAAATGGAGGAACTCTGGTAAGCGATGTTTATCTAGGAAGAAATATGTTGGCTGGGCAAGATAGAATAAGTAGAGAGGGCGATTTCAATAATGAAAACTGGTCTCTTTCGCAATGTTTCGGCGTAGAAATGAAAGAAATGAATATGATCAATTATTCTATTGAAGCAACAAAAATTTGGAATGGAACAATTGTTCCTATGTTTAATAAAGATGAATGGACACCTGTCATAACGAAAATCACTTCATCGGAAATTGACACTATTGCTGAATGGACTAGTTCAAAAGGAAAATTTCCTGCATTAACGGTGAACAAATATTTTTCGGGAAATGCTGTTTTATTGGGAAATTTTAGTATGATTCATCCTGCTATTGATAATGGTTTCTCTAATTCCATCGAAATCGGAGATTTCTATAAGTATGTTTATGATTTGTCCTTAAAAAATGCAACTCATAAAATCAAACTGGCTGTTTGGGAAAAAGGAGCAAATTCTGCATTGTGCCTGACTTTTAATGCCAATGGAAACAAAGAACAATATGAAAGAATTTTAGATTTTACCACTAAAGAAAAAATACCAGCAACATTCTTTGTTAATAGCGGAATAGATAAAGAAATAATTCAGAAAATTAGCCTAAACCAAATACATGAACTCGCTTCAGGTTCTTATAGAAGAATTGATTATCGAACTTTGGATTATTCTCAAACTATAACTGAATTATTAATATCAGAGAATATTTTTAATTCTAAATCACAAGGATTTCGATTCCCTTTTACCAACAACAGTTTTTGGGGAATGTTCTCACTAAATGAACTGGATTTTGCTTATGATTCCAGCATTGGAGTAAATCATATCGAGTTTTACAATGGCTCTGTATTTCCTTATAATATTCCAATTTTTAAAGATAATTTCTACCAAACTTTAGACATTTTAGAAATTTCACCTAATCTACATGACGACTGGTTTTATCTAAAAAGTATCGATTCTAAAGATTATGATAATAAAGAAATGAATTCAGATATTCTAAAGTACGACACTTATTTAAAAAACTCATGGGAAAGAGCAATAAAAGCAAATAATGGTTTAATGACGGTAATTGCTCATCCGGCTTATTCCGGTTTTAATAATGAAACATTGACGATAATCAAAAATACTGTAAACAGAGCAAAACAAGACAAAGCATGGATTACAACTCTAGACTCGGTGGCAAAAAGATGGAATCAATTTTACAATTTATCGATTCTAATTATTGAAAATAATAACTCAGTTGAATTAACTTTCTCACAGAAACAAACATCAACGATAAATAATCTCAGTTTCATTCTTGATAAAAAACCATCTAACATAATATTCACTAATTCATTTACAATAGATAGTTTAGGAGACACATTCTTATTGAATTTATCAACGGTAACAGATAATGACAAAGTAATCATAACTTATTGAAATATCACAAAGTTAGTTAGGATTCTGCTATGTTGGGAGAATGTTTAATCACATTTTTTGGTTTTATTCTTCGATCTTGTTGGTCATGACCTAACTAGTGTGGAGCAAGCAGAAAAAGCAGAGCTGTCAGGAGTTTTCAAAGAAATATGTCCTAAGCTTGTTCAAAGTGCGGTGGAATTGGAGGAAGAAATCCTGAGCTAATTTTCAGGTAGATCTTTTGAATAAATAATTATGAAAGTTTGGAGGAACCATGAACAGATTTTTTATTGTTTTTATCAGCTCACTAGTGTCATTGTTGTTTGCAACAGAGCCGGTGATACATTTACCACCCCGCAATTCTTTTCCGGCACCCTTGTCAGAAATACTCAGAGATTATCCCGAAGGAGAGGAAATAGTAAATCCTGCTGAATTTGGTAGAACTGACGGAGTTTTTCTGGCCTGGGCGGGTTGGGCGCATCAGTTGACTGCTGATATAGCTTATGCAGTTTCACAGGAGTATCAAGTTTATCTTCTTGTGCCAAATTTATCCGTGGAAATTCTTGCTTATGACTACTTGCTTAGTCAGAGTGTCAACATGGATAATGTCTCGTTTATACAGGTTCCGGGTCTGACTGGGAGCAGTATCTGGATAAGGGATTACGCCCCTTTCTTCATTAAAGAAGATGGTAATCAGGCTATAGACGACTTTGTTTATGGGACTTATATTGGGGATGATTTGATTTCTTACGACATAGCAGAGAATTTCAATTTGCCAATTTACAGCAGTTCACTTATGCATCATGGAGGAAATCATATTTCGGATGGCAATGGAATGGGTTTCTTTTCATCCAATATTTACTACCATAATCCAACACTTCCACGCGCGGAAGTGAATCTTGAATTCCAGAGCTTCTTTGGCATTGATTCTTTGATTGTTGTTGACCCAATGCAAGGGGATGGGACCGGACACATTGATATGTTCTGCAAACTGCTGAGTGATACGCTTTTTATTGTCGGGGAATATGATGAATTTACTGAGTGTTTTCCGGGAGACCGCGAACGTCTCAATGAAATTGCTGATTACTTTTCAGGGCTGACTAATCTGGATGGCAGAAGATTTGCCGTGGAAAGAATTCCCATGCCGCCATATACTTACGGAGGAGCAGCCGGTACAATCAATTATACTTACACAAACTCGTTAATAATTAATGACCTTGTCCTGGTTCCAACATATGGTTTCGATTTAGATGAAGAAGCTTTGCAGATTTACCAGCTTCTCATGCCTGACCACACAATAATTGGAATAGATTCAGCTTACATTATTGAATATTGGGGAGCCGTTCACTGTGTAACCAATGAGTATTTCAGAGAATCCTCTCATCATCCTTCATGATAAAATTCAAGAGGTTCAGAGTGGGGCATCTCCCCGAATAAAATTCCGTCTCAATCCCAAATTTGCGGAATCTTCTGCTTCAGTTTTTTATAAACTGGATTCAGCCGATGAATTTTCCGAAATTACGGCTACTCTAAATGCCGGCATCTGGAGTGTAATTTTACCGGAAATTACAGAAAATTTCAGTTATTATCTTTCAGGTTCATCTGTCTCCGGCAACTTTCAGTTCGATACAACTCTTCCTGAATCTGCTCCTGAAGAATTATTTTATGTAGAATGCCAACCGGTCGGTCATCAGGAAGAAAACATCGAACCAGGATTTTCCCTCAGTAATTATCCCAATCCTTTTACGGCTTCAGGTTCTGCTGACGGAAACAGATACGATCAGGTTACAACAATATCATTTTCTATTACTGATGATGCTTTGGTAGATCTGTCTGTTTTCAATATCAAGGGTCAAAGAATAAGAAAACTTGAAGAAAGTTTCTATAGAAAGGGAACACATCTGATTGGCTGGAATGGTAAAGATGATTCCGGTAGAGCAGTCGGCAGTGGGATATATCTGTTCCGTCTAAGTATTGACGATAAGATGAGAAGAATCAGCAAGGGATTATTGCTGAAGTAACTGTGTTATCTCATGTATGAAATGACGCATTCTTTTTTACACTTTTGTGAATACTTTGCAATCTTACCTATTACTAAAGGCTGTTCGATAGTTGACAAGACACTGGCATCAAGGCATAGGGATTCGACTGCAATCTGTATGACATAGACATGTAAAGTTGAAGCGGTTGTTATCTTTCACTCGTAAATTCTTCAATAAAATCTGATGGATTGATTATTAATTTCTCCTTGGGAAAATGTTTTAGATTTCCAGTAATTAAGAATTTTGCATTACCGCTTATAGCGACCTCATAGAATTTGAGATCATCCTTGTCTATAAATTTACTACTAATGGTTGTGCAATAACAAAAATACCAGAACCTGTTGCAATATGA
This sequence comes from Candidatus Cloacimonadota bacterium, assembly GCA_028690365.1. Lineage (GTDB taxonomy): Bacteria > Cloacimonadota > Cloacimonadia > Cloacimonadales > JAQVBK01 > JAQVBK01. The sequence continues at coordinate 395 of JAQVBK010000065.1, read as the reverse complement.
AATAAATCAGTAATATTTCACATTTAACTCATTTTTCGATTTGTTAAAGAATTTCTTTTGATTTTTTCAAGAAACTCAGGACTTTGGGATGTTTTTCTATCAAATTTTCTTGTTTTATTTGAAGGTTTTTCCTCATTTTTCCTTCATTCTTTGTTTTGTTGTCTTATACGTGATATTTGGGCACACTTATCCTGCGAACTGGACTATTTCAAGTTTTATAAATCCTTTCAAATTATAAACTATTGCTTTCATTTTTAGAAAGTAATCAGTTTTTCTGTTACCCACATAAGGAGTCTCTCCTATACAAAATACTTGATGCAAATTGCCAAAAGTCCTTTCAACCTTGTATCTGATTTTGGAAATAAGTTTATTGAAAATCTTCTTATTCTCCCAGT
>JAQVBK010000353.1 GCA_028690365.1 Candidatus Cloacimonadota bacterium | reverse complement strand
AGAGATCACTCTTTTAAAAAAATCTCATATACACTAGTAAATACTGTTATGATAAACATTAACCCCCCACCGTATCTTACTTGTATACTTAAACTTACGCAGTAATTTAATTTATGACAGTTCTCATTTCACCTGACCGGAGCAGCAGAAGCGAGGATTTCTGCATGGGAAGATTGAATTTTTAAAAAATAAATTTAGGAGAATATAGGATGAGAAATAAATATTTTTGGAGAGTGATTGTTGTTATTAGCTTTCTGATAACTGTAACATCGTTAAACTGCCAGGATTACGACATAAATGAAGGAAGCCATGCTATCGGTCCTGATCTTATTAATTGGAGATTTTTACCCAAAGTTGTAATTGATTTCCCTATCGAAAAGCAATATTTCGCTGGAGATGTAGTAGATATTACTCTAGAAATTTATCCTCTTGAAGGAACAGGTTTTGATTGGCCACCTGAGCTTGATGCCTGGCAATATGAGAGAAAATATGAAATTTATGTGAGAATTGTAGGGGTAACCGGAAAAGAGAATGATGATTATTTGCAGAATATTGAATATATTGACAGACCCGATAGTGTATTCGTAGTTTCTGAAGATACTTCAAAGCAAACAGTAACTTATCGGATTAGAGTAAAAGAAGATGTCACCAATTTAGATGTAGGTTGTAGTTTCTATCAGGTAATACCTCCTGATTCAAAAGCTGCTCAAGAAACGGCAGAATTAGAGATTGATGATTTCCTAAGATACAGGAGATACATGCGTAATTGGGGTATTAGTAGTAAATACTATAAAATTGAAAAACCAGTTGAAAAGACACCCAAATCTACAAACCCTCCAATAATTCCAGAATTAAGGATAGAGAAACGTTCAGAGACAGATATACATGAGAAACTTGACAGACCCGATAATTGGGATTCTGATGGCTTTGTACCAGACAACAAGTATAATTGTTTGACAATATTTTAAAAAATAATATTTCTGCAACAAAATTATTAGGAGTTATAATGAAAAATTATTTAATGATTTTAGTACTTTTCGCCGGAGTTCTAAATGCTCAGTTTATCTGGCAGGAAAACGGTTTACCCATCAGACAGACAGTGTTATGTGACACACTCTGCACCAAAGACATAGTTGACTCAGGTGAATATTCATTTTGGGTCTGGAGTGATATTAAAACAGGTGATTATGATATCTATCTGCAGAAGTTTGATTCTGAAGGCAATCTCCTCTGGCAGGATGGCGGTCTTCCTTTGACGGCAAGTCCTGATCTGGATTTTAACCCACAGATAATTATGACTTCTGATGACAAAATCATTATTTCCTGGCAAACTCTGCATTATTCAGCTAATTACTCAAATTATCATCGGGCAATGAAACTAGATTTAGAAGGAAATATACTTTGGAATACCATGCATGAAACAGAAATTGTTACTCACCCCACAAGACAAGTTCACACTCTGCTGGCAAACGATAACGGAGGGGCATTCATTATTTTCAAACGGAATCAGCAGTTACTGGGAATGAATCTCGACCAAGATGGCAATAGTATTTGGGGAGAAACTTCTGTAGCTATACTAGATGCAGTTCAGGAAGTTACTAGCGCTTCGATTAACTACACAGCAGATGATGGTTTAGTAATCTTTTTTGAAGATAACGATTCAAATCTAAAAATAACAAGAATTGCTGCTGATGGTTCACCAATCTGGAATGAGCAGTTAATCATCAATAATCTCGCCGGCAATAAAGACTTCCTTTCCCTGCAGAGAATGTCAGACAACTCATATCTCTGTTTCTGGAGAGATTACCGTACCACTCAACGCAACATTTACACACAAAAATTCAATATTGACGGTGAAGTTTTCCTCGAGCCAAACGGATTGCAGATTATCGAAAATGAAGCGGATGCTAATTTCCTGAATACAGTCAAAACAAGTGATGACGGAGTAATAGTTCAAAGGCGGAACTACAATGAGTTCTTTCTCGCCAAAGTCGATACAAACGGTGACTTGTTATGGAATAATCAATATTCAATTGATAATCCAATGGCAAAAATGGCTGTAGATTACAACGGTGGAATCTATACTTTCTCCAGAGGATATAGTGTTGACTTGCAAGTTCAACTCTGTCTGCATCACTTTGACTCAAACGGAACCATTACTACGCCTGAAGCAGGAATATCGTTAACAGGTATTATCTCTGACTACAATGATCTGGATGTTAACGCAGTATTCTCTGACAACTTGTTTATAACCTGGAATTACTTCACCAATGAAGGAGGAATTAGACTGCAGCTGCTTGATCAGCAAGATAATATTCTGCTGGAAGAAGGAGGAAGAGTTGTCACCTTTGGAGCTACAAGTTCCAACTACAATTCACGTCGTGTTTCAAATTTCAATAACAGCTCCTACATAACCTGGAAAGACAACAGTCATAACTCATCCTATCTGTATCTCCAGATAATCAATGAAATTGGCAATCTCATATTCCCTGAAAATGGAAAAAAAATCCTTAGTACCGAAGATGGAATAGAAAACTATCAGATTGAAGTATTAGCTGACGGAAATTTTCTGATTATCTATAAAAGTGATGATGATATTTACGCTACAGCTTTTGATAATGAAGCAAATCCTCTTTGGGAAAGCCCACTGCTTATGAATGAAACGCCTTTGTATCAGGATTCCAAGATAATCCTCACCCGAACAGGCGAAAACTTCTGCCTGGGCTGGACAGAAACAGATTTTACCATGCATAGTCGCATTATCAATATGAACGGTGACATCAGTTGGGACAGTTCTATCCATCCCATTTCTACTGAACCCGGCATTTTGTTATCAATTGTCGATAGATATTATATCTGGATGAATAATCAAACCAGCGAATTATACGTGAAACTCTTTTCAGATGAAGGCAATACCGCTGAAGGCTGGAATGAAAACGGCATCTGTTTTTATACTGAGCAAAACTTCTCCACTTTGGCTGATGCTCAACTTACCGGAAACAACTTGTTAGTTATCTGGCAATACATTAATACTCAAAATATCAATTCTTTACGAGGACAAATTATTTCAGAATGTGGAGAGCTAGATTGGCAGGATAATGGTATCGTTCTGTCAGAAAATTTTGATAACGTTAGTAATTACATTGAGCTTTTC
>JAQVBK010000352.1 GCA_028690365.1 Candidatus Cloacimonadota bacterium | reverse complement strand
GGGGGTGCATGACCGACCAGTTCCCGGTAGATCGTGGAGAAGACCGCAAATGCCGACCTGTTCTGCTGGCAGTTCACGTACACCGGGATCAGGGTATTTGAGACCTCCCTGAGTTCGGCAAAGAGATGGTGAATACAGGTCGTCTTCCCGGTAGCGGGCAGCCCCCGGCAGAGGATGTTCGCCGGACGCTGCCCCCGGAGCCCCGGCCTGATCAAAAATGCCATCTCCTCGAGTTCGGCATCCCGAAAGAGCACCTGATCGGGGATGTGATCGCATTCGAGGAAATCGGCGTCCTTAAAGAGCGGCTTATCGGAGAAGGTGAAGTTACGTGAGACGATCTGCGAACTGCTTTCTGATTTCATACCATAAAGAACGCAGTCCAGGTAATAATGGATGAACCGTGCGTGGTGAAAGTGAATTGGGGGGGGAGGGGAGCGACGACAGTGGGGAGAATTATTCCGACAGAGTTGGGGATTTTTAGACCGACTTTGACAGTCACATAAAATCATTTAACGAAATATATGATTTTTTATTATTTTTTGATGATTTATCTTTATCAAAGCTTTTCAGAATCTTTTCATTAATTGATCGTTTACCTTCAAGATAATCTCTGAGCGATTTGTCATATTGCATGGCATATCTCTGCCTCTCAAATTCCATATTCAGTTCATACGAGTTGATAAAATCCGAATAAAAAGCTGGTTTTTCAATTAATTCACTTTCTTGGAGATGATACTTTTTCAACAGATCATCGGTGCCCTTAAATTCGGAAAATTTAACATATTCATAGTTTTCACTATCAAAAAGCCTACCTTTGTGCTGAGTTGTCAGTTCCTGTGGAGGTGGAATGTAATTATTACCAAACCATGTTTTTTGTGTATCCCTATTTACTCCGACAAAATCAAATCCAATTGGTGTTGCAAGGACATCGGATGCTGCAGAGATTGAATCTTTTTTATTTGGATTTATTTCACGCCTTATATTTGATCCATATAAAATTATTTTATCATCAAGACCCTGTTTGTCAACAACTCGATGAAAGCTTCGCACAATAGGTGCAATAGAGGTTGATGCTCTTCCTTCAAGATCAAGCCAGAAATATCTGAATCCAGATTCAAGCAGTTCTTGTATGAGTCCAGCGGATGGTTTGACACCATATCTTGTAGAGACAGGAACAAATATTGGTTTTGAATTCCGGAATTTCAAGGAGTCGTAGGCACATTGGACATAACCAATATAATCATCAGGCTGAATTTTCACCTCTGATTTATTAATATCCTTATCAAATTCCTTTACTTTGAGATTGGGTACAAATAATAAATCACTTCTTCCATGATATATATCCAAAAAACCATCCAAATAATCCTCATAATCCTGAATCAGGCAGGGATTAAATGATAAGGTAAGGGTGTTAATTATTGATTTATCGGATAGAACAGGAATTTTTTTGTAGGAATCATAATATTTTGATAGAAAAGGGGCATCTGACCTGTTAGCTTCCTTGAGGAATGTTTCCTGCTTAATAACATGGCTTTTCTCAATAATATTATTTTTATCAAGCCATTTTTTATCAAGCGAACTTATTTCTTTCACTGTTTTTAAATCATTGAAATCAAGGCACTTAAAAGGGGTTTTCAGAGCATTATTCTTAAATATGAAATCTTTTATGGAAAAATAAGTTTGTTCATCCGCCTCAAAGTTCCTGATTTCAATGCCGCTCATTTGCCCTCCATTAAAATGCTATTGATTGTAGATTCTATTATCTTTTTGCTAACTCTAAATTTACTTTGTTCAATACATTTTAATATATTTACTTTAAATTCCAATGAAATATAATTGTTTTGTTCAAGACGACTTATAAATCCTATAGTCCCAGTAAGATTGCCTGCGATAAGGGGAATAAAAAGATGCACTTTTTTTCTTGCGGTTTCATCATCAAGAATAAATGTGAAATTTTCGTCATTTGTTGTCTTATAGAAATATGAAAGAACAATAACTTCAAACTCCCCTTTGTCAACAACCAGACGCAGAGGCTCAAAGAAAACTGGATCTTTGACCAGATCATCTATTGAAACAACAGATATTAAGCTTGAAAAATCATGATTTCTATTTTGGAAACGTGCTTCATAGTGAACATATTCGGGAATTTCAACATAATATTGCTTGGCAATATAAGCTATGAAATCGAACCTTTCAGATTCAATAACAATACCTTCAAGGTCATCAAAAAAACATATGAAGAAAGATGAGTCCGGAATCAGCTTTTCTTTAATCACGAATGAGCTCCTTATATCTTCTTTCGGTGATCACTCCCTTTTTTAAAAGCTGACCTGCAAGATATTCCTTTTTTGCAAGGAGTTTGTCAATTACTTCTGACTTTTCAGTAAAGCCATAGGTTTTGTAAACAAGAAACATCATTTCATCAGTTGAAAGAGAGTCAAAAAGAGATCTCACGAGATTCACGGAAGTAATTATTTTTTCCCTGTTATCCTCTGAGAAATCCTCTAAAGACTCTTTAGCTAGCTTTTTTCCTTCATAAGTAAGATAAATTCCTTTACTATCACTTACGAAATAATCATTATAATTTTCTATAATGTCTTCGGCATTTTGGGAATATGGTCCATAATAGTGAGGAATAAAATCGAAAAATTGAAAAATTTTCGGGAAGGTTTTCGAGAATAAGAAAAGTTCCTTCTGAAAATTTATTTTACGTTTTATTGGTCTGTCCGCTCCACTAAGAAGGATAGCAATGAATTTGCTTCTTATTTCTTCCTCCTCCTCAAAGGAAAGAACTGATTTCCCCATAACTCACTAGTTTTATCTGAGACTTCTCATTAATAGTTTTTCCATGGAGGACGAAAGTGAATCCTACATACATAACATGAGAATTTCGAAAAACTTCATACTCATCGAACGTAGTTAATCGTGGTGCATCAATCACGGCTTTCAGTCATTGAAAGAATAAATCGATAGAAACACATCACAAGAGTCTAGAAAAGCAAAGCCTTATCCAACAATTTAAAGAAACAATTGGAACTCAAAAACAAGAATCAATGGACCGAGCGGGAATTGAACCCGCGGCCTCTACCATGCCAAGGTAGCGATCTACCCCTGATCTATCGGCCCAGCAACAATAGCGTCCTGAGATGATTCTATCCAGCG
>JAQVBK010000064.1 GCA_028690365.1 Candidatus Cloacimonadota bacterium | reverse complement strand
TTTTCTTTTTTCTTTATGGCCTCAATAGCAATGATTTTTGTGATCAATTTATCTGATAAAGAAGTGAGAGAGCGTGATTATTTCTTCGTAACTGCTTACAACCTCTGGGCATTCTGGATGGGAATCGGCTCAATTTATTTGATAAGAATGTTCAAAAACAAAAATAAGATTATCTGTGCAATAGTTGCAGCAGTCATGCTTGCTTTGCCAGCAATTAATCTCGCTTCACAGTATTTCATCCATGATAGATCAAAAGATTTCATTGCTCTGGATTATGGTCTGAATATTCTTAATAGCCTCGAAGAAAATGCAATAGTTTTTACCAACGGAGACAACGATACTTTCCCTTTATGGTACGCTCAGGCAGTTAAAGACAAATATGCTTTAGAAATCATTCGACCAGCTACAAATACTTCACCTACCCCAAAAACCCTTGATATGATCTCTATTGCCACCGAGTATAAGAAGGAAGAAATTTTCGGAATCCGCACAGATGTTTCAGTTGCAAATCTCAGTTTATTGAATACTCCTTGGTATATTCGTCAATTGAGAGACAAAGAAGGCATTGAATTCAATATGACCGAAAAGCAAATAGATGAGATACGACCTACTCTGGTTGTTAACCGAAATAATATAGATGCAGTAAGACACTACTACAGCGAAGAAAATATAGATGTTATTGCCGAACGCAGAATTTCCATCAAAGATCCTCTGAGTGATCAAACAATTGAGATTTTTTTGAAGGAAAAAGATTTTCTTCAAATTAAGGATCTGGCTGTACTTAGAATAATTCAGGATAATTTTGGTAAAAGACCTATCTATTTTGCTGTAACAATTCCTGATTCTGAGATTAGCTATTATAAAAAATATTTATCTAACGAAGGCATGGTGGACCGGATGGTTTCTACAGCAATGGAATCACAGATAAATATTGAAGCACTTAGCAGAAATCTTGACGAAATCTATTCATACCGTTCAATTTTTGATGACTCTGTCTACAAAGACAATAATGTGAGAAGACTGATTAGCAACTATGCTGCCGCATATTTGAGGGCATCAAATTATTACTATAATGAAGGAGATATCCCAAATGCAATCAATTATATGGAAAAAACTATAGATTTCGATCAACAAAAAGACAGATATTATATCGGAATATCTCAATTGCACGAACAGGCTGGTAATCTACGATTAGCATACACTAACATTCAAAAAGCAATTGAAATCGATCCCACTAATGACGATTATTTCCTACAAGCAGGCAAATTGCTTCTGTTAATGGAAAGTGATGAAGCTATCGATATTGCTTTTCAATTGTTTGAAAATGCCCTGATTGTCAGCTCAAATAAAGAAAGAACTGCAGCTATCATATATCGTTTCGCAGTTGAATCTGATACATTTGAAAAAGCAAATGAGTTGATAAATAAACACGGAATTAATCAGAAACAAATTGAAAGCTATTTCAAAAAATAATTTAGTGCCCGTTGAATCGGGCTTTTTTTGCAATAATTTCATAAACAGAAATTGTTTTCATTTAGGATCTGTTTATTTTTTCTTCATCGAGGTATTATGATGAAAACTGAAATAATAGAAATCCTAAAGAATAACGGTCTCAAAAAGACTCCTAAGCGTTTGAGTGTTATTGAAATAATGGAAGAATCCGAAAAATTACTCACCCCCGCAGAAGTGTGGTCAAGTCTTAAACTAAAGTTCAATCACGTCGGATTACCTACAGTATATCGCATTTTGCAGGAACTGGAACAAATACACATTATCAAACAGATTCTCACTGCTGACAATCAAATGAAATACTTCTATTGCCATGCTCATTCAGGTGAACATGAACACTTTATTTGCGAGATATGTGGCGGAGTCGAATGTATCAATTCCAGCAAAATCAGAAACATGCTACAGGAATTAGAAAATGAATTGAATTGTGTTATTGATAAAAATTTATTTCAGATTCAGGGAATATGCAAGAATTGTAAGAAAATGAATAAAAAATTATCAATAACTGAGAGGGAAATAAATGAAGATTAGATATTTCATTGTATTATTTGTTATACTGTTTTCAACTGCCGGTTGCTCAAAAAAAACCTCAGATAAACCAGCAGACAAAACTATTTTTGTCAGTATACTTCCGCAGAAATTTTTCATAGAAAAAATAGCCGGTTATGATTTTGACGTTCATGTTATGGTCGGTCCTGGACAAAGTCCTCACACTTATGAACCCACTCCCAGACAGATGCAGGAAATGGAGAATTCCCTGGCATATTTTTCAATTGGCGTTACCTTTGAAAAAGCTTGGATGGATAAAATTCAAAAAAATTATCCTGCAATGAAGATTATCGACACCAGAAAAAACATTCCTTTACGAAACGTAGAATCCTTTGCTACTATCTTCACTGAATCAGCTATAGATGACCATTCAGAAAATCTGACTGAACACGATCACCACCATGATTCTGAAGAACTTGATCCGCACATCTGGCTTAGTCCTGAACTAGTAATGACTCAAGCATCAACTACGGCAAATGCGTTAGCTGAATTAAATCCTTCAAAACAAAAACTGTACTATGAAAATTTGCAAAATTTTCATTTAGAATTGAAAAAAATACACAGTGACATCAGCGAAACACTTTCAACTCTTCAATCAAATAAATTCATGGTTTTTCATCCTGCCTGGGGTTATTTTGCAGATGAATTCGATTTGAAGCAAATCCCAATCGAAATTTCAGGGAAATCGCCATCTGCTCGGGAATTGACAAAAATTATTGATTTTGCCAGAAAAAACAATATCAGAATGATAATAGTTCAGAAACAGATAAGCAGCAGAGAATCAGAGGCTATCGCGAAAGAAATAGAAGGAAAAGTTATCTCTTTAGATCCTTTATCTGAAGATTATTTAACAAATTTACGCTGTATCGCAGAAGCAATATCAAATGAATAATACAGAAGCAGTTGCAATTAATCAGGTTACTTTCTCATACGAAAATGATGTCGTTCTAAATGATGTATCGTTAACAATAAACGAAAACGATTTCATTGCAGTCATTGGTCCCAATGGAGGCGGTAAAACAACTTTGTTGAGATTGATGCTTGGATTACTGAATCCTGTAAAAGGGAGTGTTAAAATTTATGGGAAGAACCCGTCCAGGCAAAGACATCTTATGGGATATGTACCTCAGTTTGTAAATTTTGATAAAAACTTTCCTATAAGAGTCATCGATACTTTGACTCTGTCTCTAGTAAAAAATCTTTCCATTCTACCTTTTTACAGGAAAAATGAAATAGAAAAATCAATGTCGCTACTCAATGAACTTGGAATTCAGAAACTTGCCTATAATAGTTTCAACTCACTTTCCGGTGGACAAAAACAGCGAGCACTCATTGCCAGAGCACTATTAAATAATCCCAGAATTCTGGTTCTGGACGAACCAACTGCCAGTGTTGATCCTCTTATGGAAAAAGATATCTATCAACTGCTTTACAAACTGAACGAAAAAATGACTATCATCCTGGTATCTCACGATATAGGTTTTGTTTCGGCTTATATCAACAGAGTTGCCTGCATTAATAAATTGATTTCAGTTCATGATATTGATGAAATCAGCCGATCAGACAGTCAAAATTTATATTCAGAAAATATGCGGATAATAACGCACAGCTGTAAACTTTGAGTAAACTATGAATGAATTTTTTAATGCTATAGCCACTTACACATTTCTCCAGAACGCCTTGTTAGCAGGTTTGTTATCCAGTATCGTTTGTGGAGTAACCGGAGTTTTTGTTGTAATTAAACGGATTTCTTATATCAGTGGAGGCATTGCTCATGCAGTTTTAGGAGGAGTTGGAATCGCATATTATCTTGGATTACCACCAATTTGGGGAGCATTTACTTTTGCAATTATTGCCGCTTTCATCATCGGAATCATAAAACTGAAATCCGAGCAACACGAAGATACTGTAATAGGTGCTTTGTGGGCTACTGGTATGGCTGTTGGTGTGATATTTATGTACCTTGCACCAGGTTACAATGTAGACTTGCTTACCTACTTATTTGGCAACATTCTGATGGTAACTGAGACCACCCTCACATACACTGCAGTTTTTACTGTTCTTGTAGTTTCGATAATTTTTATCTTCTTCCGCCAGTTTGTTTACATCTCTTTTGATCAGGAATACGCAAAAATTTCGGGTCTTAACATAAACTTTTTCTATTTGCTTCTGCTTGGTCTGATTGCTTTGACCATAGTTGCACTAATACAGATAGTAGGATTGATTCTGGTTATTGCACTTCTTACGCTTCCCGCCGCAATTGCCGGTCTTATCAACAGAACTCCCGGTAAAATGATGATAACAGCTTCTCTATTAGGACTGCTTTTTACTTTCACCGGAATTTTTCTATCCTTTAGCGGCAACCTGCCTGCTGGAGCTACAATAGTTATGATAAGCGGATTTGCCTATCTTCTTGCCGTTTACCTGAAAAAAGTTATGATTAGAAAATTTAACAGAAAAACCTCTAAATAATTGTATAAATACCCCGAGCAAACTACATGAATATCATTGTAAATACTTTATTCTGATACAGTTCTTAGTATTAAATTGTATTTAGTCTCAATAAATAAAAGCTTGCCAAAAAAACCCATTTTCGATTTGTCCCATTTATTAGAGAGTAATTTGAAGTTCATCTGCAATGATGGCATTAAGTTAAACATATTTTATGCCGGTTGCAAGAATCTCAAAAATAAAAAAATGTGGAGGAGTAGTGAAAAAAGAGAATTATATGAGCCCTGAAGACTGGTCACTTGTAAAATCCTTTTCTGAAGAAAGAGAGACTCCATTTCTTGTTGTTAACTTAAACATAATCAAAAAGAGATATCAAGAGTTAATCAACAGTTTTCCCTACGCAAAGGTACACTATGCCGTTAAAGCAAACCCTGCAGATGAAGTGTTGTTATTGTTGAAAGAATTAGGTTCAAATTTTGACGTCGCATCAGTTTATGAACTGAGAAAACTTCTCAGACTTGGGGTAGACCCATCACGTATCAGCTACGGAAACACAATAAAAAAAGCAGCAGATATCAGGGAACATTATGAAGCCGGTGTTAGATTATATGTTACCGACAGTGAAGCTGATCTGAGAAATATTGCCAAAGCAGCCCCAAATTCAAAAATTTTCGTACGAATCCTGACTGAGGGCATGGAGACTGCTGATTGGCCATTATCCAGAAAATTTGGTTGTCAGACTGATATGGCGGCAGACTTAATAGTTTTAGCAAAGAAGCTTGGATTGGAGCCATACGGAATTTCATTTCACGTTGGTTCTCAGCAAAGGGATATTTCTGCCTGGGATGCGGCTATTTCAAAAGTCAGATATATATTCAGCTGGCTAGAAGACGAGGAAGATATCAAGTTAAAGATGATAAATATGGGTGGCGGTTTCCCAGCTAATTATGTCAGCAGAACAAATGAACTCTCAGTTTATGCAGAAGAAATAACTCGTTACTTGATTGAAGATTTTGGTGATGATCACCCCGAAATTATTTTAGAACCAGGCAGATCACTTGTGGCGGATTCAGGTGTTATAGTCAGCGAAGTTGTTCTCGTATCCAGAAAATCGAGAACATCTCTCAACAGATGGGTTTACACTGATGTGGGTAAATTCAACGGATTAATTGAAACTCTGGAAGAATCAATTAAATTCCCAATCTTCACTGATAGACGCGGAGAAGTCGAAGAATGTATAATTGCTGGTCCAACCTGTGATTCTCAGGATATAATGTATGAAGATCACAAATATGAGCTTCCCTTAACTCTTACTATTGGTGACAGGCTATACTGGTTCTCTACCGGTGCCTATACAACTTCTTATTGTTCAGTAGAGTTTAACGGATTCCCACCACTCAAATCTTATTTTATTCAATGAAACAATTCTATTTTAGTTGAGACTCAGAAGAAATTAGCAGATAAAGAACAAATCCACTAAATCATACAGGCAGTCAAAACCATCTTGACTGCCTGATTTTAACTATTAGTCAAGTTGCAGAGTTACAAACTGATACGCTCCATTTCTCTTTAAGACATGCATGAGAACTATTTTTTCATCATCTTTCTCTCTCTCTTTTCGGGCTTCACTTATGGCATTGTTGAAATCTTTAACTGTTTTAATCTCTTTCCCGTTTATCTGCTGAATTATATCTCCTCTGCTGAAACCAGCTTTTGAAGCAGGTGTTCCCTGTGATACGTTACTTACAATAACTCCGAAATCCGGTTTATCCTGAAGATTAGCAGCAAATTCGCTATCAAGACTTTGTACTTCTAATCCTATATCATCAACGGTTTGGGATGTTCTTCCCGTAGAAACAATTTCATCGGTCTTTTCTTCAAGAATTGCAGTTAAATCCTTTGTCTCTCCTTTTCTAATCACCTTCATTTTAATCCGCTGACCAACTCCGCCATCTGCAATCATTATTCTAAATCTCGATACATCAGGCACTTCTTTGCCATCTACTTCAATTATCACATCGCCTTCTTTCAGACCTGCTTTTTCTGCAGGAGTCTCCTGTTCAACTTTAGCAACCAGAACACCATATATTCTGTCCATTTTCATAGCTTTGGCTAACTCACTAGTCATTTGTTGAGGAAGTATTCCCAAGTAGGCTCTGATTACTCTACCATCTTTCATCAAGTCATTGCTTACCTTTCTTGCCAGATTAACCGGGATGGCAAAACCAATACCAACATTTCCGCCGGCAGGACTCGTTATAGCAGCATTAACACCTATAACTTCTCCGTAGATATTTATCAGTGGTCCTCCGCTATTTCCCGGATTTATTGCTGCATCTGTCTGTATATAATCCTGATAAACCGGAGAATCTTTTCCAAAATTCAGATCGCTTCTATTTGTTGCTGATATAACACCTACTGTTACCGTTCTATCCAAACCTAACCCGCCAAATGGATTACCGATTGCGATTGCCCAGTCACCTATCTCTAAATCATCAGAATCACCCAGATCTGCAACAACCACTTTCTCATTACGATCTACTTCTATTTTTATAACTGCAATATCACTGAGAGTGTCTGTACCAATTATTTCTGCTTGATATTTTGCCTTATCAGCCAGGGTAACAGTTATAGTTCCCTTATCACCGTTTTCGATGACATGAGCATTTGTCATAATGAAAACTTCTTCACCTTTTTGTTCAAAAATAAATCCGCTTCCCATTGAAACTGATTCTCTGGATTCAGGCAGTTGAGGAAAGAAGTATTTGAAAAAATCATCCGACCAAGGTCCCTGACTTCTTAAATTTGTTTCAATCTGAGCTTCAACTCTGATATGCACAACCGATTCTCTTAATTCTTTAACAATTTCTACAAATGGACTTCTTCCTTTATCATTCACCGGCAGTTCAGCAAACAATATTGAGAATAATCCCATTGCAAACAGAAACGCCATTAAAACTCTTTTCATCTTGACCTCCTTTTTCCGCTTTAACGTTTTAGTTGCTAATTGTTACTCAGCATAGTCATTTCTATTTCATTTTTTCACATCTGACAAGTCAGGATAAAAAGCCTTTACAAAATAATTATTTGTTTTTTTTATTGTCGTAGAAATCAATAGGAGGCAAAAATGTGTTTAAAAAAACAATTTCTGAAATCCAAGGTAAAATGCAAAGTTACGTTTAAAATCACTAAAGATGAATCTTTGGATGCTGAGAAAGTTGCTATTGTTGGAGAATTCAACCAGTGGTCACTTCAGGTTGAACCAATGAAAAAATTAAAAAATGGTGATTTCACTCAAACTTTAGAACTAGACTCCGGAAAAGAATATCAATTCCGTTACTTTATTGATGACGAACGTTGGGAAAATGATTTTGGAGCAGATCGATATGTTTATTCTCCATTTGCTAATTGCGACAACTCTGTAGTTTCATGTATTGAAGAAGATATTTGACCAATTCCCTTTTAATGATATTTTTACTCCTAAGAGGTATACATGATTGATGAAAAACCCAAAATAACTCAAGATGAAATGTTCCAATTGCTCAGGCAGGAAAAAATCTATGAATTTAACACACGAAGAGAGAATGGAGAAAATCCTTCCATGAGTGGATTAAATTTTCGGGGGATTAATCTGAGAGGGGCAAACATCAATGGATTAGATTTTTCAAACTCTACCCTCAGGTTAACCGATTTACGTGGCAATAATATGCAGAATTGCAATCTGGAGGGAGCAAGCATTAAAGGAGCACATATTTCTGGTGTCTATTTCCCCCAACAGTTATCTGCTCAAGAAATAATGATGTCTCAACAATTCGGAACCAGAATGAGATATAAGACTTAATTTCTATATTTTTCTCATTCTGATTTGTTTACTTACGTGATTATTTATGCTTTATAACATAAATTCGGGACAATTAAACACTCAGAGATTAATCAAATTTATCAGTATTTATAATTATACGTTTAGCTTCGGCAACAATATCAAATAAGGCATAAGCTTGCAGATTAAGGGATTCAGAATTACTCAAATCCCAAATATTACTGACAATAACAAATCCAAAATCGCTGGTTGGATCATAATACATGAGAGTCAAAAATCCTGCAATTGCACCTGTGTGACCATATCCAAATCCCTCCATATACTCTGTTCCAAGACCATATTTCTGATCAGTGTATGAAGAAACTCTCATATTCAGAACTGTTTCCATACTAAGTCCAGAAGTTCCTTTCTGCCACTTTAACAACCAGGAAAGTAAATCTGAAGAATTTGTTACAAGATTACCCTGGGCTTGCTCATAGGACATATTATAAATATCAGTATTAATGTAACTGCCCTGACTAAAAACCTGACAGGGTATATATGGTTCCGGAAGATGGTGCATTGGATCTGTAGGAAAAGATGTGTGAATAAGATTGTTGGGGATTAAGAGCTCTTGTTGTAAAAATTGTTCATAACTAAAACCACTGATTCTCTCTATTATTTTACCTAAAAGCATGTATCCTGTGTTGGAATAGTTATATTCTTCACCGGGTTGATTTACATACAATCCATTATCGGAGATAACTTCAATAATCTCATCCGTACTGAACTGGTGAACAGGATCTTGTTCCAAAATATATGATATCCAATTTTGACCGGCATAGAGTGCTGAAACTGTGTCGGGAATACTAATATTGGTCAGATCAAAGACTCCTGCTCTGTGTTCTAGTAACTGCCGGATAGTAATCTGATTTTTGAATGGGATATTATAATTTTCAGATTCAGGGAGGTATGGTGTGTCTTTTCCAGGAATATTGGAAGTGACTATATCATTAATGTTTAATGCTCCTTGTTGCTCCAACAACATTATTCCGGCTGCGGTAAATGTTTTCGTTATACTTGCCGCTCTAAATAAAGAAGTTTCTGTCACGTTAGATTGAAGATTTGATTTACAGAAGACTTCCTGATTTCCCAATTTTGCGTGAAAGAGAACACCCCCGGCAGCAATTTCATTCTCTGAAAGATATTTTTGCCAGTTTTCGTCTATTGAATTCTGTACGTTTTGCTGAAGGATTTGCTCATCGTTTAGAGGTTTTGTGGAGGTTTTGTTGCAAGAAATTAATAGTAATCCGGTCAATAAAAAAGGTAGCAGTATTCTTTTCATGTTATCTCCTGTTGGGATTATTGGTGGAGGTGGCGGGAGTCGAACCCGCGTCCAAAGATAAGCCAACTGCCACATCTACATGCTTAGGTATCTTTAAGTCTTGTTTTCCGGCGGTTAATACTCAGACCTACCAGTCAACCAGTTCTGATTCTTAATGACAAAGTCGAACTTCGATGTCATCCAGCTGTAAAGTATGGCGCCCTTTTAACCTGTTAAACAGCGGAACAGATTAAGGACGTAGCCGCAACTAGGCAGCTAAAGCGTAATTTTCGTTTGCATTTAATTATGGTATAACCGTGATTTACGAGTAGGTTATCTTCTCGGCATGCAGTAACAATCCTCTTAATCCCTGTCGAAACCAATCACCCCCAAAGCTTATAATGAACTAAAAATCCGCTGATGTGGATTGAGATAAGTCAGAAAAAAATATGAAGATGGTCAGTCAAATACTTTCTTCCAGACTTCTAATTCCTTACCGATTAGATCACGACATTCAGAGCATAATGGGAGTTGTGATTCGCAATAATTACTTTCTGTATGAAAAGAAGCATCGCAGTTTAAACAGGTTAAACTAATCACCGGCTGCTTGCACTGAGTTAGCAAGCTGTTTATTTCCTCAGCACTAACATCAGCCTGTTTTTCTAATTCCAAGAAATAATCACATTTATCGGGGCAGTATTTACACTTCAAGAATTTCCAGTTTTGAAGATATTCTGTGAAATCTGAATTTGTATGAAGTTTTCTGTAAAATTTGAAAGCTAGTTTTGCCAGATAGTCCAGTTTAATTTTATGGATTTTTTTTTCAGGGAATTCTAATTTTAACACTCCCTCATTAACGATCATTTCATCCAAAAATTCTTTGATAATTCTAATGTGAATATCTTTCATGGTTTATTTAATTATATCAAATATAGAATCAGCAGTCTTAATAAGCGTTTCAGGATCATCATATAATCCCTGAGATATCTTTTGTTTAATTCTCTCAATTTTTTCTAAATCTATTGAATTATCTTCTGCCTGTTGAAAATCCCTCAATTTCTGTAAATAGAATTTCTCTTCAATTTTTGTTCTTGCCATTGCAAGTATCTCATTATCATTAAGGATGCGTGAAGAGAGTTCATCCTTTATTTTGTCAGCTTCATAAAAACCGGCATCAATTTTGTCTTTTATTTCACTGAAATCTTCTTCTCTTATATCGTCAAAATCCTGCAGTTTTTGTAACGCATTTCTCAGAATAGCTTCTGTTTCCTGAAGTTTTTTCGCATTATCAGACAGTTGTAAATCTGAATTTGATAATCTTTCAGAGTCTTTGTCATTTAAACTGACTGAATCTTTTGACTTCCTTGATTTGACATCACTTATTCTATCATTCAGAACGTTCTGTGTAGGATAGGATGTAATAATTTTGTTCACAGTCATTTTAATCCTCCCTAGCAACGAGCAGGCATGAGGTCTTCCATGTCAAGCATTTTATACATATCTTTTTATGCTATTTTGCAGCATCTCCCGTTTATTGAGAATACGCGCTTCTTCGAATTCCGGATTACTGACAATCTCTTCAAAGGCATTCTTCAGGCTTTCCAGAATTGAAATCACCTTGTCGTAATCATCAAGATTGTTACTAATGTTAGCCTGAGTGAGGAATCTGTTTATAAACAGGTACAATGAGCGCAGATTGTGTGCAATATCCTTTCCTTTCTGCATATCAAGAGAATAGTTAAGTTCATCAACTATTGCCTGAGCTTTATTCAGAAATTTGCACTTATTGTAGTAATCTCCTTCTTCTGCATACATCTTAGCCTTTTTAAGAAAGGTTACTGCTCCAGAATACAGCATAACTACAATTTTACCTCTGTTTGTAGTGTTGATATCTACTTCTTTATAGGTTTGGTACCTATTCAACATTTTCCCTCCTGTTTTATACACTTGTTGGCAGCGTTGCTATCTGTTGCTGAAGTCTCTGCATAACTGAATTCTGAGATTGAATTGAAACTTCCAGATTAGCGAATCTTGTTTTAAGACGATTTTCTACCAGTTTTACCCGTCTTTCTTCACGTTCTATTTTCTTATCAATGTTCTTCATTATATTTTCGTAGTTTTTTTCCAAAACTTTAGTAATTCCTGAAGTTGGATCCAATAATTCATCCATAATACGATCATATCCCTGTGCCTTACCTTCTTTAATACGAAGGTTTCCTGAAACAACAGCCGGTCCTGAAATATTTACTGCTTCCAGTGCAGCACCTGTAGCGGGTCCATTGGTAGCAGTGACAGTTTTACCATCAAGCGCAGCCTTGAGAGTATATCTCTGGGCAGGATTATTCACTTCCCAGTATGCACTATCCTGAATAATTCCTGAAGCATCAACATTGATTTCATATTCATAATTTCCTGGTTCAGTTTGAGAAAGTCCACCTTTGTAGATAATATTTGCATTAGAGGTTGTTCCTTCTTTATCGGCTGAGAAAAAACTAACTACTGACTCTGGAGCATTACTTAATTGTTCAACGAAAACTTCCCTATCAAATGTCAGAAGACTTCCTTCACCAGTTTTTATCCCCATCTGCGACATGAGGAGAAAATCGTCTACGCCATCCTCAAATCCAACGGCACGGCTGGCAACATATTGCTTCATCTGACTTTCTATAGCATTTATAACATAGTTACCAACCAATTTACCGGCTGCATCAATGTTAGCTTCATCATTTTCATTGAGAACTACTTTGGTTATATCTTTTATGTAACCCATCGCTTCGTTATAACTATCAATAAACGCCTGAACCTTATCAGCCATTGCTTCCACATCGTTGTTTATAGATATCTCAGTTATTCCACTTGATTTTGCTGTAATTGATACCCCATCAATCAAACCCGAAATAAGATTAGAACTGCTCTGAATGTATTTGTCGTCATTTGGATAATCATCGAGTTTTATCAGAGAATTTGTCGGAATATTGGTTTCCTCAATTGCATTATCTCTGAACTGAGTGTTCGTAAATGTGGAATAATCAAAATCAGAGGCAAGCATTCTATAAGCTGCTCCGGTATGCAAACCGGTGATAGTAAGATGATACGAATTTGCAGAACCTGTACCATCGTTGACCACAGTAGCACGAACTCCCGGATTATTCGAGCTCTTGTTTATCAAATCAGCCAGTCCTTGCAAAGTAGTATCTTTGGGAACATTTATCGTTATCTGATCAGAACCGGCATATTTGAAAGAAAAAACTGCATCAGCAGATGTTACAGCAGTAGTATTGGCATCTACAAAACCGGTATGGGCAACTTTTCCGGCTGAAGCAAGTCCACTGTTCTGGGCAAGCTGTACATCGGGATTAAATAGATCCAAAGAGAATTTATCGTTTTTTATCAATTCATTACCTACAGAAAAATCCAAGTCTATCCCCTGATAAATCGGTACTGAAGATGATCCATCATAATCTGCAGGAATCGTAATCACACCGGATTCATTTTGTATCGGATCTTCCCATTTCAATTCAATTTTATCAGTTCCGACAGTTCCACTGTTCATAACAGTAAGAGTTAATCTTTTATTAGTATGACCACTATACTGACTTGAGCTACCTACCGATACAGTATCTGCGAGAGATTGAGCTGAAGTCCACGTTATACTTTCCGGATCATCAATTGAAGTACCGGTAAATGACAATAGGGTATCATCATTTAAGATTTCTATAGAATGATCTTTCCCACCTGTCGCACCAGTAAGTTGTAATCTAAAGGGGTTTGAGGCAGATCCATCATTGGTTATTTCGACTTTTGCGGAAGAACCCTGAGCAGTTAATTCGGCAGAGATTAAATCCCTCAGATCTTCAAGAGTAGTCGAAGCATCAACTGAAACAGTGATAACTGTATTGTTTCCATCAGAGAACGAGAAAGTACCGGCAGATGAAGCAATTACAGTTGTATCCGAATCTCCCCAACCTCTTCCGGCTAGAATGTGTTTGGAATTCTCGGCTACTTCAAATTTGTAATTACCATTTGGAGCAGAACTATCCACAGCAACAGTGGCTACTGACTCATAACTGGACGTAGCAATTTTGGAATAAAAGGTATCAGAGTTTCTAACTACATCATTATTTGTTGAAATTGCAGACATTTTTGTATTTAATTCTTTAATTATGTCCACTTTCTCCTGCCATTCAGATTTCCACTCTGCCAGCTTGTTTGCTTGCTGCTTTTCAGCTTCAACAAGCTGTGTTACCATTTCATTGAAATCTATCCCAGTTGCCAATCCGGAAAAAGTTATTTCTGCCATTGTTCCTCCTATCTGATTATCGGATTTTACTTATAGAACTTTAGAACAGTTCTGATGAAAAACCTTCCGGACATTACATAAATTTCCGGAATTAATTTCCATTAATCAATCTACTCATAAATCTATTTGTCGATATTTCAATAAATTAGATTCTCCGCATATTTTTTCTCTCATCTAATGAGCATTATTGAAGCCAAACTACGGACGAATACACGATTGATTATTTATTATCAATACATTGACAAATTAGAGAATAGTATTGACACAATTATTCTTATAATATTTTCTTGCTTTCAAATGTTTAGGAGTTGCTAATGCCTTATTTATTAGATTGTTATATAGATATTTACAGCCAGCACAAAAGCTGCTGCCGGAACCAATTTGCTCTCCTCTCTGCAACTCAAACTAATAAAAATCACTCTTTTAAAAAAATCTCACATATACTAGTAAATACCGTTACAACAAACATTACCCCCCCCGCATCTTACTGTATAACATAGAGTTACAAGTATGTAGGTTTTATGGCAGTTCTCATTTCACCTGACCGGAGCAGCAGAAGCGAGGATTTCTGCATGGGGAAAAATGTTTTTGTTTGTATTTCAATTGGAGTACAAATGAAAAGGGGCCTCGCCCGAGAGCTTTTCAGCCTCTGTATTAACGAGATACAGATTAACGGACGGGGACCAACCTTAAAAAATAACGAGAAAAAAGAAAAAAATTAGGAGAAAATAAATGAAGAAGATATTTATAGCA
>JAQVBK010000351.1 GCA_028690365.1 Candidatus Cloacimonadota bacterium | reverse complement strand
GTTTAGAGCTGTTGAAGAAGCATAATCAGTAATGAACTCAATAAAACCATCTGTTGAACCATCATCAGAGAAAAACAATTCGAATTCATTACGTTTGAAATTAAGATTTTCTGCTGAAACTAGCAGTTCTTTTACTTCTTCTAACCTATTGTAGACAGCTATGATAACGGAATATTTCAATTTATACTCCACTTTTTTCTGGTTTCTTAAAGATTAATAACTTCTTTTTAATTAGCCCCATTCGTTTAATCTCCTTCTCATCAAATTCTGTAAATATTTCGTCACAAACCGGGATAAATCCAGTTTGAGTCAGCTTTTCTAAATAGTCTCTGCCGTAGAGTCTTACATGATCGTGAGCCCAGTAATGTTTTTTCCTCAAGTCCGGTGTATTTATTGCTTCGTCTTCCAGGGTTACTTCTCGATTGAAATCTAGAGGAACTTCCAATATTGCCAGTCCTCCGCTCTTTAGAGTTCGATAAATTTCCTGCATCGCTTTTTTATCATCAGTTATATGTTCCAAAACATGATTACAGATAATTTTGTCAAAAGATTCGTTCTCAAAAGGCATGTGAATTATATCCATTTTTACATCAGCCAGCGGAGATTCCAAATCTGCTGTAATGTATTTCAAATTATGAGATTTACGAAAAACTTTATAAAAACACTGCTCAGGAGCAATGTGAAGGATCTTCTGATTTTCTACAAGAATATCGGTTTTTTTCTCTATATACAACCACAGCAATCTGTGTCTTTCCAAAGAAAGACAGCCCGGGCAGAGTCTTCCGTCCCGCCAGTTTTTTGCTCCGTATGGCAAAAATTTTCGAAAACTGCCTTTACATATCGGACAATAATAACTACCGCCTCTATAGATTATAGATGTAAAAAAACAATAAATTTTGCTTAGTTTTATAAGATATTTGCGTGATATTTTACCGGCTATAAATTTTGTTATCTTCATTACTAATTCTCCGTACTTGAAATTCTTGTACCCTTATCATAAAATCATTTGATTTTGGCAAATTCGTTGAACATGTTTGCAAGCTTTTCAGTCAATTTTGGTCTGGAAAACTTATCAATATCGAAATTACCTACAAGCTTCTTTTTATCGTTTAACCAGTCATTGTAATAATCTTCCAGAATAAATTCCGAATCCTCATTGTAATCTAGAACAACACCTGATCCGCATTTCTTAACAATTTCAGCTATCTCGCTTTCCCGTGGACTTATAACAATTGAGTTGCGATTTAACGCCATATACTCAAAAAATTTTGCCGGAATAATTCCAAGATTATTCTTTGTTTGCGGATTAACCACCAGACAGAGTGAAGCTCTGCCAATGTGCGGAAATATTTCTTTGTGAGGAAGATAATTAATTAATTGAAGCTGATCCGCCAAACCGATTTCATTGATAGAGTCAATTATTGACGAGTCAACACTGCCGATAAATTTAATTACCAGTTTTTGTAAGAAATCAGGAATTCTTTTACCCAATCTGGAAAGAGATTTCCACAGATTTACCGGATTCTGAGTTACTGAAAGTTTCCCAGTGTGAATTATAATAAATTTATCCGGATCTATCTCAGTATCAAGTTCCGGCATATCATTTGGATCAAATCCATTATAAATTACTCTGAATTTATCTGGATTATTACTTATTATTGTGGTAAGATTTTTACTCACGGTAGTGAGGGCATCACACTTTTTTACAGTAAGATTCTCCATTTTTTTTTCGATGAAATACCTATGTCTCGGCATTTCCAGGTTATCGTAGTGATAAATGTTTGTCCATGGATCACGCATATCTGCAATCCAGGGTAGTTTGTACATCTTCTTTAACAATATTCCGATCAAATTGATGGTTTGAGGAGGAGAGGATGTAAAGATAATTGCAGGTTTATGTTCCCTGATTATTTTACCGGCCTTATGTAATGCAAAAGGTATCCATCCAATTTTTGCATCAGGGATGAAGAAATTCATTCTTATAAAGAAGGATATCATCATTTTCCAGTTTCTGGGTTTTTGAGCAACCACTGCTACCGGTATAGGTTTAGATTTATCAGTTCCTGTGAAACTTTTGTATAAGCTACCTGGTTCAGGGCAAATGCTCTTTTCAATGATAATTCTGTCATCACAATCATTAAAGTGAGAGAAATCAAGAGCCGGAAATTGACCATTCTTTACTGTTAAAACAATTGGTTGCCAACCGAAATCTAACAAATATTGAACAAATTTCAATACTCTCTGCACTCCGGGTCCACCGGCAGGAGGCCAGTAATATGTAATAATCAAAACTTTTCTATAATTATTTTCTTTCATATCAAAAGTTTGCAAATGAAATCAGTTGAGAATAGATTATAACAAGAACTAATGCTACCGGATATACTGCTGCATAGGAAACTAGCGGCGCATTCGTCTCTGTAACAGGTTCAATTGCAGCTAAACCGGGAGTACTTGTCATTCCACCTGTTATCACGCCCAGAACTGTAAGATAGTTCAATTTAAAAATAAATCTGGCAATAATCAGTCCTACGATCATTGGCAATAGGGTAACACAAATTCCGATGATCAGAAGGCTTATCCCATTCTGTGATATCGTTGAAACTATTGTAGCTCCAGCTTTTGTTCCTGCTGAAGCCAAAAATAGCATTAATCCAAGTTGTCTGAGAAGATTGTTTGCCGTAGCTGAGAGTGACCAAAGCACATTACCTGTTTTGCCAATTCTACCCAGAATTATTGCAGCAGCCAGAATCCCACCTGTCATTCCGGGTTTAAAGGAAGCAAACCCCAGGGGGATGGTTATCCTTCCCATTAACAATCCTATGGTAATCCCAAGAAAAACCGGCAGCAAATCTGTTTTCACAAAACTACTTTGTTCGTCACCGATCAGTTTTCGAACCTGTGGCAGTGACTCTTCGAAACACACCACCACTAAACGATCTCCGTATCTCAAACGACTCTGCGGTTGCGGTGGAATTTCAACTCCGCTTCTGTCAATTCTGGTAATTGTAAGTCCAAACCGATCAGACAGATTCAATTCCTGTAATGTTTTATTAATTAATGTCTTATTCATTACCATGAGTCGGGCTACGGTATGTTTAGAGGTAAATTCAAGTTCTTCATCAAATTCCTCCCCAATAAGTTGCTTTACCATCGAGAGTGACTCTTCCGTACCCACAGC
>JAQVBK010000350.1 GCA_028690365.1 Candidatus Cloacimonadota bacterium | reverse complement strand
TGATAATGGTAAAATAGTGGAATCCGCATCAATAATTGAAGGGGAACCAATAATTGCAGTTGTTAGATCATCCATATGAGAAGAAGGAAAATCTGCAAGTACCAGAACCGGTAATACAGCACTAATAGCGATTATAAAAAGAAATATTTTATAAAAAATATTTAATTTATGAAATCTCATAGATTACATGATTTTTTGAGCGGATAAAAGTTGTGAATTATGTTGCATACAAGTCAGCTTCAGGACTTGATACCCAACTAAGCAGGAATCAGTATTACTGATCAAGCATGCAATTCAAATCAAAAATCATAACAGATACATGATTTCGGCATCACTTTATGTTGAGCACCGTCGGGCGACCTTCATTATATGAAGAAACCTTCAGATAAGGATCTGAAAAACCTGAAGGGTCGGGTATTGGCAATTTGGTGATGGAGTAGCTTCATCAGACAGGAATCCAATTCACACCAATACCCGACCAGGAATCTACACAGCATCAGTACGTGCGTATAACAATAATACCGGAGGAATGGGTGTAATGAATGAGATGATCAGGGTGACAGAATACATTCTTCCTATTTTTCAGATTAAGGTTTTTTCTCTTCGCTCATCACAACGGATTATCTTTTCACATGCCGGCACGGTAACTCTTAATTCTCTTTTCAAATGTGAAAATCCAGTTTTATACCAAATGCTCGACAATTTCGGAATTTACCGAATAAATAAGATCAGGTAGGTAAAAGGAGGAACAAAAAACGCAGATATTCAGTTCAAATTTCTTAATATAACCATAAAATCGACATTACTCAAAAAAAGACCTAATATAGGTATCCAAGAGATTCTCTCTGTCGAAATGAATAAGACTTGATTTGCTGTAAATATACTCCCAGCATCTTAAGAGAAAATGTTTGATATACGCGGGTAATTTTTCATTATTACTAATTAAAACCAGATTTACTTATTTATTTTTTAACTTACAAAAATTTAATAATATACAATTTTTGCTGATGCTTAAGATCAGATTTATTGTGAGAACAATTACAAATGCCCTCCATCACTGGCATCTCAAAATTTTGAGATAAATTCCATTTTAAAGAGGCTGATATTATAACCCTACAATCAATCAAATTACAGCCCCACTATTCACATAAACCCCTGCACCCATAGAAAAGTAGGATCGCCATACGAAAAAACTACGCCCTATTGTAAGCACATCTTAAAAACTCGATTTATGAACTCATTTTTTCTTATATAAACATCACTAAAATTGAATTCTACTCGAAAATTTAAACACAAAATCATATATTAATAAAATACATATTCTAAAAAAATTTATATTACTATTATACATATGATCACAGATTACCAGCTGGACCGTATCATTCAGGACCAGGCGAAATCATTTGCACGGAAAGATCCCGGAACACCCCGGTCCATCAATCTCTCCAAATATCTTTATCTTAACCAGGTGATCATCATTTCCGGTGTCCGGAGATGTGGAAAAACAACCCTGCTCAGACAGATTGCATCTCATTTTAAGGACTATCATTATCTGAATCTTGCCGATATCCGTCTTCATGGATTATCAGACTTATCTACCAGTTTACTTCTTCTGGAAAAACGAAACCCAGGAATCAGGATCCTCTTCCTCGATGAAATACAGAACCTGCCCGGATGTGAAGAAACCATCAGGCAATTACATGATGCAGGATACAAAATATTCTGCACCGGTTCACAAACTGGCATCAATATCTCTCATTCAGATAAACCAAAGGGAGAATGGGTCACTATTATCCTTCACCCATTTTCATTTGCCGAGTATCTCGCCTGGCATGCAATAGACAAAAGCACGGCGTCTGAAAATCAGGTAGCAGTATTGTCACATCTGGACAGGTATCTGGAAGAAGGGGGTTTTCCGGAATATGTGAGAATGTGGGATACAGATCATATCAGAAGTATATATGAAAATATCCTGTACCGGGACTGTATCGCACGGTGGAATATCAGGGATGTTTCCGGATTTATCAGACTGGCGGGTTTTCTTCTTACGAACATTGGAACCAAAGTCCATTACCGATCCCTTGCCTCTATGCTCGGAATGAAAAGTCCCATGACGGTCAGGGATTACATCCATATTCTCGCAGATACGCATCTGATAACCGAAGTTTACCGGTATGATCCATCCCTGAAAAAACAGTATGGAACCGGTAAAAAGATCTATGCTATCGATACCGGCATGAGAAACCAGGTAGCACTCAGGATTTCCGGAGATCATGAAAAACTCCTGGAAAATCTGGTGTTGGCAGAATTAAAACGTCGGGGTTTTGAGGTTTATTATCATTATTCGATTAAGGAATGTGATTTTGTTATTATTGAGAATGGCCAGGTAAATGCTCTGTATCAGGTCTGCTCTGAATTAACTGATCTGAACAGGGAGCGGGAATATGGTGGTTTACAGGAAGCGTTGAACCAATATGGTCTTGACTGGGGGATACTGATTACTCTGAACCAGGAGGGAACGTGTCGGGTTCCGGAAGGGGTGATTCAGATTATGCCGGTGTGGAAATGGTTATTGAATATCGGAAAAGGGTAAGTATTCAGAACCGATTGTGAAAAATATTAATCATCCCTTAAAATACTTGCCAATTTATACTCATTTATAGTTTCTATCCGATAGAGATCGTTAATTTGATTAAACTTTTCAATCTCTTTATTTGCTTCCTCCACCGCCCACTTCATCTCAACATCTCTTCCTAATTTGTAAAGAAGCTCGATTTTAGAATTATACAACCCTCCCTCAAAACGATCAAGGGGGAGATTTTCTTCGATATTCTTCTCTTCTTCCTGTAGCATATCTTCATAAACAGCGGTCATTCTGTCTTTCCAACCCATTTCTTTAACAAAATCTTCTAATCGTTTTAAATAATACCCTTGATCAAGAAGATCTATATATACCGCCTTTTTGTAGGAATTGAACGCCTCTTCATTATCACCAAGTTTTTTCAGCACAAATCCCCGTAATCTCCATCCATCCCGATACTCAGGATCTATCTGGATGAGCTGATCTAAAATTTCAAGTGAATCCTGAAATTTTTCACTGTTTGCGAGAAATCTTCCTTTTTGATATAAAATATCTTTGTCATCAGGGGTGATATTGAGCGCATTATTATATGCATACAGTGC
>JAQVBK010000349.1 GCA_028690365.1 Candidatus Cloacimonadota bacterium | reverse complement strand
AAAAGAGAAAAAGAAACATCTCAATTGAATCTTTACAGTTTCCTTTCAGCGAATACAGAAAGGGGCAGCGTAGAATGGCTGTTGAAGTTTATAAAGCTATAAAAGAAAACACAGATATTTTTATCCAAGCTCCAACAGGAATTGGCAAGACATTGGGAGTGATCTTTCCTTCGCTAAAAATTTATGTAGAAAAAGATATTGATAAAATTTTCTTTCTTACCGCCAAAACTAGCGGAAAAGAAATTGCACAAAAGACATTTAACACTCTTAGAGAAAAGAATTTGTCGATAAAAACCGTTACTCTGACAGCAAAAGAAAAAATATGTATAAACCATATATTTTCATGTAATTCCGAAGACTGTGTTTATGCAAAAAACTATTATGATAAATTGAATTCAGCACTTCATGCTGCATATAAGCATGATAATTTTGATCGCGAATTGATCGAAAGAATTGCACTTCAATACCAGATCTGCCCGTTTGAACTATCTCTTGATCTTTCTCTGTGGGCAGATGTTGTAATTTGTGATTACAATTATGTATACGACCCAACAGCTTATCTGAAAAGATATTTCAATGAATCTTCAGGAAACTATATATTTCTTGCAGACGAAGCTCACAACATGGTGGATCGATCCAGAGAAATGTTTTCTGCCCAAATAATGAAAAAAGATGTTCTTGAGCTTAGAAAGAGCATCAAAGGTCAATTCCGCGACATTGATGAAATACTTAATCAATTGAACAAAGAATTACTCAAGAAAAGAAAAGAGCTTTCATTAGAAGATAAAATACATGTCAATCAGAAGCAAGCATATATTGAAATTCTATCGATTCTGAAGAAATTTGTTACAACTTGTGAGAAATATTTAATTGGACAGAGGATAAATAAATCTCAGCTGTTGGTAAATTATTACTTCGAATACTTAAACTATCTGAAAATAGCTGACATTTACAACGAAGGTTTCACTACCTATTTTGAGGTTGATAGAAATAACATTACAGTGAAACAATTCTGTATTGATCCATCAGAAATTATGAAAAAAATCAACTCAAAAGCTCTTGGCAGAGTATTCTTCTCTGCTTCGTTGCTTCCAAAGGATTATTATACTTATCTTCTGGGTGGAAATGAGAACTCAAAATATATTGAATTGAAAAGTCCATTTCCTCAAAAAAACTTCGGTATTGCAGTTGCAGGTTCAGTGTCAACAAAGTATAAGGACAGAGAATATACTTTATCTGAAATTTCTCAATTGATTAGAGATTTCGTGAAGTCTAGAAAAGGAAACTATTTTATCTATTTCCCTTCATATCAATATTTAGCTCTTGTAAAAGAATATTTTATGTTAAACTTTCCCGATGTTACATTTTTATCTCAAACAATAAACATGAATGAATCTGAAAGAGATAATCTAATTAACATTTTCCGAACAGAGACGGGTGTAATTGCCTTTGCAGTTATGGGTGGTGTTTTTGCTGAGGGAATTGATTTGGTGGGGGAGAGTCTGATAGGTTCAATTATTGTTAGTGTTGGTTTACCTCAGATTTGTTATGAGAGAGATTTAATCAAGATTTTTTTCTCTGCAAATAGCAATGGCTTTGAATATGCTTACCGGTTCCCAGGAATGAACAGAGTTTTACAGGCAGCAGGACGAGTCATTCGAGATGAAAATGACAAGGGATTTGTATTATTGATAGATAAACGTTTTTTACAAAGGAGTTATCGCTCATTAATGCCTGAACACTGGCGTCATTTCAAGGAAATTTATTCATCAGAATCACTAACAAATTGTTTAACTGATTTTTGGGAAAGGTGTTAAGTAAAACTATTGTTCACATAATGATTTTAAGGTTAATCATTTAACATAGGAGTACAAATGGAAAAGGTATTATTGATAATAATGGATGGATATGGTTTAAGCGAAAACAAAGAAGGCAATGCAATAAATGCTGCCAGAACCGATAATCTTGATGATTTATTTGCTAAATATCCAAATTGTAGGCTCAAACCCTCGGGACTTTCAGTAGGATTACCTGAAGGTGTAATGGGAAATTCAGAAGTTGGTCACATGAATATTGGCGCAGGAAGGATAATTTTTCAAATGAACACACTCATCGATAAACTAATCGACGATGGTAAATTTTATGAAAACGATGCACTCAATTCAGCAATTGATCATTCAATTAAGTATAATAGCAAATTACATCTATTCGGATTATTGTCTAACGGAAATGTTCACAGCAATATGAAACACTTAGAAGCATTACTAAAGATGGCTAAACTCAAGAAAGCCAGAGAAGTCTATTTTCATGCCTTTATGGATGGAAGAGATACGCTTCCAAATTCAGGATTGGATTTTATGAAGCAGTTTTTAAAACTATCTAAAGATATCGGAATAGGGAAAATTGCAACTATCTCAGGACGTTACTATGCTATGGATAGAGATAATCGTTGGGATCGAATTGAAAAAGCATATAATGCAATAGTTTATGGTATAGGGGAGAAGTATGAATCTCCCGAAACAGCTATAAGAAATAGCTATAATAATAATGTAACTGATGAGTTTATAATCCCTAATGTCATTATATATAATGATTTACCTGTAGCATCTATAGAAGACAATGATGCAATTATTTATTTCAATTATCGTGCGGATCGTACAAGACAACTTACAAAAGCATTCATTTTGCCAGATTTTAACTATTTTAAATGTGAGAAATTTCATAACCTGAAATTTGTTACTTTTACTGAGTATGAAGCCGTATTTAATAAGTATGTAAATGTTGCTTTTGATAAAAGTTCTAATAAAAATATATTGGGTAAAGTTCTATCAGATAATGGTTTAAAACAATTAAGATTAGCTGAAACCGAGAAATATGCTCATGTGACTTTTTTCTTTAACAGCAGTATTGAGAAACCTTTCACTAATGAAGACAGGATTCTTATTCCTTCACCAAAAGTAGCTTCTTATGATATGCAACCAGAAATGAGTTCCCTTGAAGTTAAGCAAGCTACTTTAGAAGCAATCTCTAGTAATAAATATGATTTTATAGTAGTAAATTTTGCAAATTGCGATATGGTAGGACATACAGGCGTCTTTGAAGCTGCAGTCAAAGCGGTAGAAGCAGTTGATAAAGCAGTTGGTGAAATTATTCCCATTGCTGAATCCAACGGTTTTAACATCATCATTACTGCAGATCAT
>JAQVBK010000348.1 GCA_028690365.1 Candidatus Cloacimonadota bacterium | reverse complement strand
TAATATCACTCACTTCTCATATATCCAGCGAATTGATATCTCTATAAAGATCAAATAATTGTTCAAAACTAAGTTGTAATGTATCTTGCCCAAACATCTGATCGTTCAATAATAAAATATATATTAAAACCAATTACTTATAAATTTTTCAAATTGACTCATATCTTCATCAGACAACGAAGATGATGATGTATCTTGTGATGGTCTCACTACGGTCGGTTGAGATGGTGTTGTAGGTTGTGTAGAAAGTGTTTCAGAACCAGTTGCAGTTACAACTACAGCTCATGTCAGTCCATCAATATATATTACTGTACCAGTTGACTGTGTTGCTGTCTCTCTCAGATTGTCTGGTGTAAGAATTTGTTCTAGTAAGTCTTCATTGAGTTCAGCTCAACTCGTGGTTTTATCTGTGATGGTATCACTAAGAATTTCTTTGAGTCATGTACTTCCTATCGTCGATCAACTCTCATCGTCGAGCACAATCGTGTTACCGTCAGGATCTGTTATTGTTGTTGTATAACGTGATGTATCATCTTTTGTAAACGAAAAATTTTTTACTTTTTCTAAAAATCAATCTGC
Organism: Candidatus Cloacimonadota bacterium; assembly: GCA_028690365.1. Lineage (GTDB taxonomy): Bacteria > Cloacimonadota > Cloacimonadia > Cloacimonadales > JAQVBK01 > JAQVBK01. The sequence goes on along the minus strand of JAQVBK010000348.1, from coordinate 2,623 downwards.
TGCAGCTGTATCATACCAACGCCATACAAAAAACGAGACAAATAACAATGCAAGAAATACAAGAATACGACGAATCATGAGATATTGACACAATAAAAAGTTATCTGACTATACTCACATCTTGCTCCGAATTCAAGGTGTAATACAAATCATCGTTTGTGATTGATTTTTTCATCGTGTTGTGTATATTCTTGAGTGATAACTTTTAACTCTTCACTGAATAGTATGGCTCTTATTATCGACGCAGTATGATGTTTGATTTCTTCAGATAAAGATGCGACCCTTGACTCACGAACACTCAATACAGAGTTAGCTGACTATCTTGCAAGCAGATCAGATCAGATCATCGTAGCTACCAATGCGCGAGGAGAAAATGGTAAAAAAATTAGAGATCTTCTGACTGACTACAGTTTTGAATATCATTCTATGGATAATATTGTACCTAAAACTGATCCAGAATACTGGGCTCATTTGCTCATGTACTACGGTCTCCAACCACAAGAGTGTTTCTATCTCGATCATAGTGAAGACAATCTTGAAGCAGCTGCACAGATTGAGATCGAAGGAGAACTCTTTGTAAACAACAAGCAAGGAATTGAAGTATTGAAATCTTTATAAACCTACACCTATAACTATGTCAGAAAAAACAGGACACCGTGATAGCCAGTGAAAACGGGTTGATGAGACACCTCAAGCAAAATTAAGAAATCAACTTCAACCTTTTTGGACATTGGTTGATCTTTTAGACAAAGAACGTCTTGTTCAGGTATTATCTACACCACAATGAGAAACTATGATAGAAGAATGTATACAACAATGTAAAGAAAACCAACAAAAAATCCTCGACCTTATCAAACAGACAGCACAATAATACTTTAGAACCTTATAAAACTTAAAACATTATGAACTACCCTTTAGAAACCATCGTCGCTTGGGCGAAAAGAAAATGATTTGTCTATCCAAACTCTGAAATATACGGAGGTCTTGCAAATATGCGAGATTACGGACCATACGGATCACAACTTCGCAAAAATATCTATGATCTGCGACGAAAACACTTCGTGCAAGAGAGAGAAGATATCGTATGATTGGATAGTACTATCCTCGCACACCCTACAACACGACAAGCTTCTGGTCACTTGGCTGGTTTTAGTGATGCTCTAATCGATGATAAAAAAACAGGACAAAGATTTAGAGCTGATAAGATTATTGAAGAAAGTATCTCTGCAAAAGCTGAACGTTTCGGTGGAGAAGATAGTGTATTGAAATATGTCAAAGAAAAATACGGATTTGAAAATCTCTCACCAGAAGCATGGGGAAATGAAGGTATGCATGCATTCATATTAGGTGAAAAATTGAAAAATCCATCAAATGGGAAAGATGCTGACTGGACAGACGTGAGACAATTTAATTTGATGCTCAATACTCATCTCTGACCGGTAGCTGATGATGCCAACAAAGTCTATATGAGACCTGAAACCTGTCAGAGTCTGTTTACTGATTTTAAAAATGTCTTAGATACGACTCGTATGAGGATACCATTCTGACTCGCTCAGATCGGGAAAGCATTTCGTAATGAGATCACTCCAGGACAGTTTATGTACCGTACTCGTGAATTTGAACAGATGGAGATCGAGTATTTCGTACCTGCTGATGCTGACGAGGCGATGAAACATTTTGAACAACGAAAATCTGACAGTATGAAGTACCGAACAGAGATCATCGGTATCTCTGAGGAAAACTTGAGATTCAAAGATCATGATAAACTTGCTCACTACGCTGCAGCTGCTACTGATGTAGAATACCGTTTCCCTCGAGGATTCTGAGAAGTACAAGGAGTACACAATCGTACGGACTTCGATCTTCGCCAACATCAAGAATATTCTAAACAAAATATGCAATACAATGACCCAAAAACAGGGCAGAGATATATCCCACGATGTATCGAAGCTTCTACGGGATTGGGTAGACAAGTGATGGTGACGATGCTCGAATTTTATGATGAAGAAGTATTGAAAAAAGAAAATTCTGATGGAACTGTGAGTGAAGATACTCGTATCGTCGTGAGATTTCCATTTCAACTTGCTCCCGTCAAATACGCTATCTTGCCTCTGATGGAAAAAGATGATAATATGGTCGATCTTGGTAGACAAATTTTCACCAAACTAAAAAAGAAATTTAACTGTAAGTTCGATCTCTGAGGAGCAATTGGAAAAAGATATCGTAGACAAGATGAGATCGGTACTCCGTATTGTATCTGTGTCGATCATCAGTCATTGGAAGATGGAACAGTGACTATCCGTGATCGTGATACGATGGAACAAGTCAGAGTAAAGTGGGAAGAAATAGGGAATGATAGGTAATATAGTTTTAATTTTATGACATAAAAATCTATTATGATAGATAGTATAAGAACATGATATACTTGATGAAACCAAACTAATATACCAATGCAGAAGTTTGAATTAGCAGACATTCTTATACCTTGAGCAAAACTTGAGTCCTTCGAAATAGATCGAAATGAAAAAAATCTAGCACTTCTTGAAAAAACTAAACAAGCTCAGATTGCTATTTTGCAGCTCAAAGACAAGCCTATTGAAAATATCAACATTGTATCATCATA
>JAQVBK010000347.1 GCA_028690365.1 Candidatus Cloacimonadota bacterium | reverse complement strand
TCTTTTGACCTACATGGTGAATAGTGAATTGTTTAAGGATAATGTTTGGACTTTTCATGAGAGCAGTATATGTAATGTTGATTATGAGAAAGCTGAAGAATTTGATAAAAAATTCCCCAGTAAAGAAAAAAAAATCCAATATTCACAGGAAGATTTCTGGATATCAGCTCATTCATTCCTTGAAGACTAGGGTAAAGCAAGATGTACGGATAAAAGCTATGAATAAAATTCTATCATTTCATTATAATCTATAATCGGGGATTATTTTTCTAGAGCAATGGAGAAAGTTGTTCAAAACTTGCAAGTAACTGAAAAAAATAAAAAAAAGATTGCAGTAAAAACAGCGAAAAGTAACAAGTCTTAATCATAGAAGTAATTCAAGAGAGGTGAGTTATGCAAAAGATTAGTACTAAAACAAAAATTGTATGTACACTCAGTAATGAAAGAACTGATGAAAAACTTATGCGTGAATTGATTAAGTCAGGAATGAACGTAATTAGAATGAATTTCTCACACATGAGTAAATCAGCTGCAGATGAAATCATCAAAAATGTAGTAAAACTGAGGAATGAGTTGAAAACTCCCATCGCAATAATGTTGGATACCAAAGGTCCTGAAGTCAGAATCTATGGATATGACAAACCGGTTGTCCTGAAAAAGGATGATTTAATAACAATTCAAAGCTATAATGAAGATGACATTGAAACAAAAGTTACAGAAAAAGAAAAGTACTTCTATACAAATTTAGCAAATATCGGTAAATACACTAAACAAGGCAGCAAAATTCTTTTGATGGATGGTTACATTGAAGGGAAAATTGTTGAGAAAGAAAATGATCGCATCATTGTGGATATAAAAAATGGTGGAGAAATAAGACTTAGGGCGCATCTATCAATTCCCAATATTGATTATCCCGTGCAATTTCTATCTCCAAAAGACATTGAAGATATCACTTATGCAGTTAATAATGAATTGGACTACATAGCGTTATCTTTTGTGCGATCTGCGGAAGATATATCCAAAGTAAAGAATTTGATTCGCGGAATCAAAGAAGATTCCGATATTAAGTTGATTGCGAAATTGGAGAATAAACAGGCGGTTAACAATATCGATGATATAATTCATCATTCTCATGGAATCATGGTGGCAAGAGGAGATTTGGGGGTGGAGATAGATCTGGAAGATGTTCCGGTAATTCAAAAAAAGATTATTGAAAAATGTTACACTAACGGAAAAGTGGTGATTACTGCTACCCAGATGCTTGAATCAATGATAGAAAATCCGGTACCTACAAGAGCAGAGGCATCTGATGTTGCCAATGCCTGTTATGACATGACCTCTGCAGTAATGCTTTCAGGAGAAACAGCAATTGGAAAATTTCCTGCTCTGGTTGTAGCAACTATGCAACGCATTATCAAGAAAGCAGAAGACAACATTGAATACAATGCAATTTTTAAATTACGCACTGATGAATTCCAGAACAGAGACCTTACTTCAGTAATCTCCTATAATGCTATTGCTACTGCATATCAATGTCAGGCAACTTCGATAATAGCCTTTACCAAATCAGGCTTCACTGCCAGAATGATATCCAAGTTCAGACCGGGATTACCTATAATTGCCTTTACTTTCGACAAGAAAGTCTATAATCAGTTGGCAATGAACTGGGGAGTTTATCCTTTTATGTTGAAAGAGAATGAGGATTTTGAAACAATGTTAAGTGAAGGTATGGAATTCTGTTTAAATAATAATCTCGTTAAAAGAGGTGATTTGTCGGTGGTAGTTGCGGGTCTGCCTCTGGGTGGAACAGGACGCACAAATAATATACGTATTGTGTCTTTGGGCAGATCAAGAATTCCTGCTAAGCTGATTCACCTCGGAGATGTAACAGCTACGGTGGTTCATGTTTATGATGAAACCGATATCCAAAAGAAATCCGTAACCGGTAAAATAGTTTTTCTCAAAAACTTCAAAAAAGAATATATTCCTTATCTGCGTAATGTCGCCGGTGTGGTGATGGAAGATGACGAATACGAAAACGACCTTTTGGTCATAGGAATGGCTTACAATATCCCTGTTATGATCAATGCTTTTGCTGCAATGGAGCTTTTGAAGGATGGTGTAACTGTAGAGATTGATTCTGCCAAACAATTATTGATTGAGGTATAGCCGGGCAAAAATCATTATGATAAAACAACCTGAATATATTCCCCTAACTCTACAAGAAATGAATAATCTGGGCTGGAAACAGCCCGATGTTATTATTATTACCGGAGATGCCTATGTGGATCATCCCGGTTTCGGAGCTGCAATTATCGGAAGATATCTGATTAGTTATGGTTTCAGGGTAGCAATAATTTCTCAGCCGGACTGGAAAGATGAAGCAGATTTTCTCCGCTTTGGTGAACCCGAATTATTCTGGGGAATAACTTCCGGTAACATGGATTCCATGATAAATCACTATACTGCTCAAAAAAAGATACGTTCCAATGATGCCTATACTCCCAATGATCTAACAGGAAAACGTCCCAATCGGGCTACAATGATTTATAGCCAGATGGTGAAGAAAATTTCTGAAAAGCCAATTGTTCTGGGTGGTATTGAAGCCAGCATGAGACGTATTCCTCACTACGATTTCTGGTCAGATAAAATAAGAAACTCAATTCTATTCGACTCAAGGGCAGATATATTGGTCTATGGTATGGCTGAGTTGACAATTCTCGAAATTGCCCAATCACTACAAAAAGAGAAAGAAATTCCTGTGAATATCAGGGGAACGGTAGTTTCAGTGAAAAGTAGTGAAGATGCCGAATCAATCATGATGCCGGAACTGCAAGAACTGGAAAATAGAGAAAAATTTCTCAAATTTTCCCGCATTTTTAACGAAAACTATCAAACGAAGACTCTATTTCAACGATTCTCTTTCCGTTATCTGAAACATAATCCTCCACAGAGACCATTGACTACTAAAGAAATTGATGAAGTATATTTACTCCCTTTTGCCAAAAAACCTCACCCGATTTATAAAGAAAAGAAGATAACAGCATATGAGCAAATAAGGAATTCTATTGTCTCACACCGGGGCTGTTTCGGAGGCTGTAATTTTTGTGCGATAGGTTTGCATCAGGGCAAAACTATTCAATCAAGTAGTTTTTCATCAATCAGAGCAGAAATAGCCAGTTTGACAAAAGATAAGGAATTTACTGGCAATA
>JAQVBK010000346.1 GCA_028690365.1 Candidatus Cloacimonadota bacterium | reverse complement strand
GACAAAACGCAGTTCACCGTGCCTTTTGTCTGTGGAGCCAGAAACCTTGGAGAAGCTCTTAGGAGAATTAACGAAGGGGCAGCCATGATCCGAACTAAAGGAGAGGCTGGAACCGGAGATGTCAGCCAGGCAGTTAAGCACATGAAGCAGATTCAAGGCGAAATCCGTGCCCTTGCCGGGAAGACTAAAGAAGAGCTGATTATGGTTTCAAGGGAAATTGAAGCTCCGATTGAACTTGTAGTCGAAACTTCAAAAATGCAGCGCCTGCCTGTGGTAAACTTTGCAGCCGGCGGAGTTGCAACCCCTGCGGATGCCGCTCTCATGATGCGCCTTGGTGCAGACGGGGTCTTTGTAGGTTCAGGTATTTTCAAAGCCGAAAACCCTGAGAAAATGGCAAAAGCCGTTGTTGAAGCCGTAAACAACTTTGACAACCCTGCAAAGCTTGCAGAAATCTCAAAAGGCGTGGGTGCAGGCATGAAAGGCATCAGCGCAGACACGATCCCTGAAAAGGAAGCCCTTCAGGAGCGCGGTTGGTAACCTCAAATTGCGCTTCGGGAGCACAGAAAATCATAGGTTTTCTGGAAGTTGCGATGTAATCGCAACAGCACGCCTCCTTTTCGGTCGCTACGCTCCCTCAAGCGGAATAATTTATGAACAATTAGATTACTTTTTAACTCGCTTGAGCGGGAATTTTAGAAGAATTGGCATTTAGCTTCGTTCAGGCGAGCTAAAAATTTAATTTTTAAAAATGGATTATTTCTTACGGGCCTGTAAGAATAAATCAATTCAATTTTTTATTTTCGGATTAACAAATAATAAATTAATTTTAATTAATTCTGTAAAATGGTGTTTTTCATGAAGATAGGTGTAATCGCTATTCAAGGAGCGGTTTCTGAGCATATTGATGCTTTGAGGAAAGCCCTCAAGGAAAGAGGAATAGATGCAGAGGTAGTTGCAGTAAAGCATAAGAGTGTTATCCCGGAGTGCGGCGGAATTGTGATTCCTGGTGGGGAGAGTACCACACTTTGCAGGTTGCTTGCCCGCGAGGGGATTGCAGAAGAAATTAAGGATGCAGCTGCAAGAGGAGTTCCAATTCTTGGAACCTGTGCAGGTTTGATTGTGCTTTCAAAGGAAGGCGACGAGCAGGTTGAGAAAACCAGCCAGGAATTGCTCGGAATTATGGATACAAAGGTCAACAGAAACGCATTCGGAAGGCAGAGGGATTCTTTTGAAGCCGAACTTGATGTCGAGATCCTTGATTCTCCTTTTACCGGCGTGTTTATAAGGGCTCCCGGAATCGTAAGCTGCGGGCCTGAGGTTCGTGTGCTTTCCAGGCTTGATGACCTGATTATTGCTGCAGAGCAGGGAAATGTACTGGCTCTTGCTTTCCATCCGGAATTAACCGAGGATTTGCGGATTCATCAGTATTTCTTGGACAAAATATTTAAAAATGCATAAAATGACAGAAAAAAGGTAACTATTCAGCTCCGAAAAAACAATATCAATAGCCATCTTTACTAAAATTCAATAGACAAATTTCTGTCAATTGATTTTCTTTGATTATTGGCGATTGACTACATTTTTCATTGTTCATAAGTTATTTTTCGGATTATTTAGTTATAGTAGAATCACTATCCTCAGACATGTTTTGATAGGCTGAATAGTTACGAAAAAAATAATAATTTGGTGAGCCTATCCAAAATTTAATTTAGAGCTGATCCCAAAACTCAAAATGATTTTTCTGAACCCCAGATCTACAATAAGTAATAGATTTTCTGATCACGAAAATAATTTTGAAATTTTACTAATTTGAGGATAAAATTAGTTTTGGGATGGACTCTTAATCTGATTATTACTGCTAACATTATAACTTCAAGATATGATCTTCTTTGATCTCATATCTTGGAAATGCTTTCTTGCTTTGACTTATAACCGAGCTCAATAGCGAAGTCTGCCATTTCAGAATACAAGAGCTTATCTTTATCAGATAAGTTATTGTAAAATTCATTTAGCAAAGTCTCCGCTGTAATTTCTTCCTCATATCTTGTAACTATATACAAGATTTTTAGGTCATGTCGAAAGCTCCTCAACAGATTTTGAATCATAACTTTGTAGCTATGATTGAAACCAGATTAAAGTAGTTTCCACCTTCAGCTTCCATCATTCCTATATCTCTACGAGCAAAGTCATTGTCACACATAAGCCAGTCTTTCCATGCTTCTTCAAAACAATTTAACTCTTTACACTCCTGAATATTTACCAGATCGGAAGTTTTCCATAAATTATGCCACCAGTCACAGGAGTAAAGATTCATATCATCAAACCAGTAAGGCTGTAGTTCTTCCGGAACTCCGTTTGTAAAATCCTTTTTCAATCCAGGAACTGCAACTGCAATTTGTCCTCCTTTTTTTACAAGCGGAGCAAAATGATTTTTCAGATAATCTTTTTCAGCTCCGAAATAATTATAGGCATCTATACAGATAGCAGCATCAAAAAATTCATTTGCAAACGGCAAATCATGGGCTTCTGCGTGTATTGGTATTATTTTATCTTCCAATCCCATTGACTTAATTCTCTCATAGTTATCTGTTGCACTTATCCAGAGATCAGTGGCAAAAACTATAACATCATATTCTTTTGCCAGGAAGATTGAGGTCAGCCCTCTCCCACAGCCAAGGTCAAGTATTCTCATGTCTTTCTCAAGCTTCAGAGACTCGGACACTTCTTCAAGAATCTTTATTGAGTTTGGTCACATCATGTTTTCTTTAACAAAATCAAAATCATATTTGTTACTTTTTGTAAACATCATCTTGACCACTTTTAGTTAATCTATCTCATATTATTTCATGGAGTTTGTTACTTGTTCTTCCATAGGTTCAATGTAACCTTTGTCACATATCGTTCTTTTATTTGAACGAATGTATTCAGTCAGCCTAGCCTTTAACTTAACAACTTCACTTTCATATGCTAGAACCTTTCATATGCTAGAACAGTAGTCTTAATATCATTCAGAAAGATAACCTTTTTACTCTACAATAAACTGAAAAGTAGTGAAAAGATGAATGAAAAATTACTTGCAAAAATTGGATTGAACAAGTATGAGAGTTCAGTTTACCTAACACTTCTAGAACAAGATTCTATGGAAGCAAGTAAATTATCACATGCATCGAAAGTCCCTATAGGAAAGATCTACGAGGTTCTCAAAGCCCTCAAAAAT
>JAQVBK010000345.1 GCA_028690365.1 Candidatus Cloacimonadota bacterium | reverse complement strand
AGACCAGCTTGACCATCCTGCCTACAGGCGGTTTTGCAGAGAAATCTTTACCCATTTTGCAGACCTGCTCGAAGACCTTGCAGTCGGCGGCGTAAAAATAAAAATTCTCGGCGTCCCGAAAAGCCCTTCATGCGGCGTGGAAATAACCAGCGTCGGCGGAGAACCAGGCAAAGTTAAGGAATTCCATCATAGACATGCGCCAGGGCCTGGGGTGTTTATGGAAGAGATTATAAAAGAGCTTAAGAAGAGGAATGTAAAGTTTGAGATCGAGGATGCGGGAAGGTAAAGAAGGTCGAGGATGCCAGAACGTAAAGAAAGGTTGAGGATTCCAGAATGTAAAGAAATCAGGTAAAAATCATTGGTTCCTGATTAACTGTTCATGATTAACTATTTGATTTATTTAAGGGTTATAAGAAGGAATCTTCATGTTTCTTTCTGTGGATGGGTTTTTACAGGTGTCCACAATGGATTTTATTCATTGGTTTTCCCTATATTCTGTATTTTTTTGCGGGAAAGGCCGCTCTCCTGCGTCGAGCGGGACAAGACCGGTTCAGGATAGCAAATATGTCTATACTGGTCAGAATTTGAGATTTTGAACTGATAATCTTTTTTTCAAAATATTAACTAACAAAAAGAACAATGTTTAAAAGTTCTGCACAAAAAAGATTCATTTTCTACTTAATTCTACCAGAACCTTCTACCAGAAACGCCGGAGAAAATCAGTTCTTATAGCCCCAGGCTCTCACCGGTCGTCGAAAGCGACCGGCCTTCTCATAAAATGCATGACGAAGATTTCAAGAAATAAATTTCGGCTTTGCAGTAGATAGTATTACTCATTTTATGCAACGGTCAACCAAATTCATGAATTTTCAAGATCGATTTCTTTTCCATCCAAGATATAATTTTACAATTTTACCGAGATCCAATCCCACACCAGGTATGGGTAAATTCACAGAAACAACACTACTAATTTTTTCTATCAGGGTATCTTCATCATCAGATCCTGTATCAATTTCCTCTAAATTCTTGAGTATCTCAATAATCTCTTTCTCTCTGTTTTTACTGAGTTCAGTGTTTTGAAATATTTTCTCAAGCAACTCTTGTTCTGTTCTTTTAATATTTACTGTACCAAGTAAGTCCTTGACATTGTACGCCTTTTTTGATCCTTCAGGTATATACCTACCTTCACCAATTTCTTCTAAATAAACAAGATGATCATAACTTACAGCTATCTCGGGTTCATCAGGAAGGGGAATTTTCTCGATAGCTTTTAACTTTTCAAAACTCCGGTTAATTTCCCGCAAATTGAATAGTATGCTTGAAAAATAGTCTCGTTTCTGACCTCCATTTACGTTAATATAGATTCTCTTTGCTTCATTATCAGACCTGATCACAGCACAGGAATTAAATTGTTTGTTTTCGAGAAATACACCTGTTCTCCACTGCAAATCATCTTTTATATCCCTGTGCATCTTCACTATAAAGCGAGGCATAATTGAACGCGGAAGAAAATCGTATTCAATGAAAAACTTTAGAGCTTCATTAGAATCAAAATCAAAATCAAAATTTGGCTCTGGAACTGCTAGCAGGTCAGGAAGGAGTACGGTATCGTTATCAATTGCATAACACAATTCAAATTTTTTCATCAAATTGATAATATAATCATACCGCGTGGGAGGATAATAGTAATCATCTTCTTTTTCCTGCTCAAGAATATCGTCCAGAAGACTAAATCGAAGAACTCCTTTTCTTTTCACAAGAATCTCCGAGTTTATAATCTTGTATACACCTTCAGTAATCCATTTAGGCTCAAGAACATGAGTATCCAGCAATGAAAGATCCTTAAAGTGGACAATCACTCCTAGATCATTTAAAAAATCAACAAGAGTATTTTGAGACGATTTATCGTCCACCTTTTCTTCCAAGCACATATTCCGATATTCTTCATAAGTAATGAAATCACAATTCATTTGCTCTAATCTGGTTTTTACATTGAACCAGCTTTTAGCCCATTCTATTTGCAAGTGTTCAACTTTTGCAAGTTCCCTTTTTAGTTTATTGGAAAATACCTCAATTCCTCTGTTATCTTTACATGAAACTCGTAAGAAACCTTTTATTGAGGGGTATTTCTCCTGTAAAAATTTCCTGTTCAACTCAAAAGAAGGATTTTCATCAATCTTGTTCAAAGCAACCAGTACCGGTGAATCTCCTCCAAAACTCCTTATGTGTTTAAGCCAGTACTCGGCTTTTTCGTCCCTCCTTGAGTCCAGAACAAGAATATAAAGACTCCTTTTGGAAAGGAAAATCTGATGAGTAGCATGCATTATTTCCTGCCCGCCAAAGTCCCAGAAATTAACTTTTATTTCCTTATCTCTATCTTTGAATTTCCAGCCCTTGATATTAATTCCCTGGGTCTCATGCTCATTTCCGTCAAAACCTTCGCCTAAGAGCCTCTTAACCAGTGAAGTCTTACCCGAACCCCCATCTCCAACAAGCAAAACCTTTACTTCATTTAACGGTCTTTTCTCCTCTTCAAGAGACTTAAAGTAGTTTCTAATCGCCTCTCTGCCTTTTTTCACAATCTCTATGGGAGGATTTTCAAGAGGGTTTTCTTCTAAAAATATTCCTTTTTCTCCGAATTGATACTCCCCCTTAATATCTATACCCAATTCTAAAATTTCTGGCGGCAGCGAACTCAATTGATTATAAGATATGTAAAGTTCAGTAAGATTTTTGAGTTGTGCGATTTCTGTCGGCAGCGAACTCAATTGATTATAAGATATGTCAAGTGTCGTAAGATTTTTGAGTTCTTTGATTTCCGGCGGCAGCGAACTCAATTGATTATTATAGATGTCAAGTGTCGTAAGATTTTTTAGTTCTTTGATTTCTGGCGGCAGCGAACTCAATTGATTAGAAGATATGTCAAGTCTAGTAAGATTTTTTAGTTGTGCGATTTCTGGCGGTAGCGAACTCAATTGATTATTATATATATAAAGTGTAGTAAGATTTTTGAGTTGTGCGATTTCTGGCGGCAGCGAACTCAATTGATTAAAAGAGATGTAAAGTGTAGTAAGATTTTTGAGTTGTGCGATTTCAGGCGGCAACGAAGTCAGTCCTTTGGATGAAAGGTCTAGTGTAGTCGCGTTACTTTCTTTAGCTTTTAAAATCAGATATTTGATTTCATTTAGTTCCATCTGAAGTCCCTGCCTAAAGAAAAACAAT
>JAQVBK010000344.1 GCA_028690365.1 Candidatus Cloacimonadota bacterium | reverse complement strand
TTCACACTCTCAAGATATCTCCCTCTGCCCTATCGCAACAGGTAGTCATGAAACGGAAAAGCTACCGCTTAGAAAACCTCACTGTTTACGGAAAAATTGAAACCGCAGAAACTTTTTCATCGAACCAGACTGTGATACGAAACTCAGAATTTCAATCAAAAACAGACTTCAACGAAATATTCAGTCGTTATCCCGAGATTGCTCTGAAGGGAACAATGTTGCCGGGAGAAAAAAAAGCTGTAACCATTCTGGGGCATCTTCCCAAACATACCTCAGTCTTTCTGGATGGAATTGAAATCAGTTCAGAAGGACAGGAGTTTGACATCAGCTCTATTCCTGTGGAAATAATTGAACAGGTTATTGTAGATAAGGACGGTTCCGGTAGTTCAGGCTCAGTGGCTGGTTCCATCAAAATTTACACCAAAAATTACAATTCAGGGAACAAATCAGGTAGAGTCGGTTGCTCAGGCTCAATTGACACCAAAATCGGTCCTTTTGGATTGATTACTTCCTCTGTTGAAGCTAAAACGGCTTGGAATTACCACTATCTTTATGCTTTCGCTTCACAGCTTTCGGCACAAAACAACTTTCCCTATGAGTTTAATCTCAGCAATCCCCCTATCACCAAAAAGCGAGAGAACAATCAGAAAAATATTCAGAACTACAATTTCGGTTATCGGTTTTCTCTCGGACTCACAGATTTCAGCATCAATTATCTCAGACAGAATTACGATAACGGATTAGCTGCTCCCATAAACCAGCTGGCTTTTTATGATAAATCTGCACAGAAAGGTTACACTGAGAGAATTTTTGGCGGAGTAGATTACTCAAAAGGTATATCAGAACTGAAGATAAGTTTCTACCATTTCACTGATGAGAGTCAGTTCGACAATTCAGCTTCATCTTCCCCGCTCAACCGTTTCAGAGCCGAAACAGAACAGGGGAAAAGTGGAATTCTGGCTGATTCGGAGATTCAGTGGAGATTTCTGCAGTTTTTTCTGAAGGGAAGTTATGATCGAGAATTTTTTAAATATAGACACTACAATTCTAACAACGAACTTAATCAGAATCAATCTATTCCGAAAGTCAAATCAGACAGCTATAAAATTAATCCCGGTAGCAAGATTATGATAAGAATCAATAATTTTAGCTTATCCTGCAGATTTGATTATGGCATAAACAATTACAGAAAAGATGACACTATTCATTTTCAGAACAAGAATAGCTGGTCAGGATTAGTAGAGTTCTCTTTTCACAAAAAGTGGCTTTTCACCAGTGGAACTGGATTATCAAGGAGCTTCAGCAGACCTTCTTTTTATGACATTTATTGGCGGGGCGATTCTCAAACCATGGGCAATCCTGATTTAAAACCGGAAAGAAGTCTTTCGGTAAAAGCCTTTGCAAAAATGGAAGCTGAAAAAATCTCTTTTAAAGGTAGCTGGTCACAGAATAAAATTGAAGATCTTATCTTCTGGTATAAGTCGGTGCTGGGCTGGAAACCAGATAATATCTCAGACGCTGAGATGACTAATTACGAACTAGCAGCAGAAATCATTCCTCTTTCACTGTTAAGAATCAGTCTCTCCTGGCTTAGAACATTTGCTTTAGACAAAAGCTATGATGAGTCTGGGGAACAGAGTGCTGTTTACAACAATGAAATCATCTATATTCCCTCTTCTCGTACTGCGGTTTCCTGTAGTATCGGTCAACCGGGACTAATGCTCAATGTAGAATATGAAAGAGTTGGAAAACAATGGACAAAACAAGATCAGCTAAGACCACCTCTATCAGCTTACGAAATATTCAATGTTTCGGCAGAATATCTGTATAAATACAAAACCATGGAGATCGGTCTTTATGGTAGAATTAATAACATATTGGATAAACGCTATCTGGTTTATTCTTCATCGCCGGCAGCAGGAAGAAATTGGAACTTCGGATTATCCATCAAATACAAAAAAGGAGAAATTAAATGAAAAGACTTTTTAGTTTGGCAGTTATCTGCCTGCTTATCAGCACATTATTCAGCGCTGAACTTCTAGTGGTAAATTCGGTAAGTGAAACTTTATCCATGATTGATCTGGATAATCAACAAATCAACAATACGTTTGCAATTTTAGGACAATCCGCTGGAAATGCAGCCAACAAAATTGCTGTACAAAATGATTATGCATATATCACAATAACTTATGAGAATTCGATTCAAAAAATCAATCTTTCGAGCAGGGAACGAAGCTATATCTTTCTACAGGACTCAAGTCTCCCCTATGATATTGTCATCGCTGACAATTTTGCCTACGTAACCTGTTCTGGAATCAATAAAGTAGCTAAAGTTAATTTGAACAATGATACGGTTGTAGACTACGTAAATGTCGGAATTGCACCAGAAAGTATCACACAGGATGATAATTACTTATTTGTGGGCAACACAGGTTTTAATTTGTCAGATTACAGTTATGCCCCGGGAACAGTTTCGGTTATCAATAAAGAATCATTTACATTGATAGAAACTCTGACAACTGCTCTGAATCCCCGCGGAGTACTTGTAACTGACAATCAGCTTCATGTCATCTGCTCTGGTGATTACTTCAGTGAATTTGGAAAGATATCCGTTTATAATCTGGATGACTATCAACTCATCACAACAATATCAACCGGTGGTAATCCTTATACAGGGGTATCTTCAAGCGACAGGATTTTTCTTGGTAATGCCTATCCTGCCGGTATCTATGCTTATAATAAATCAACTTTTGCTATTGAAGTCACTCCTGATGATAATTTACTACTGGGAGGCAATGCTCTCACAGTCTACGAAAATCACCTGATAATCGGAGATGCCGGAGATTATATGAGTAACTCCCATGTCAGAATTTACAACCTTGATAACTATTCTCTTATACACGATTTTCAAACGGCAGTAGGAGTTTCAGATGTGAAGGTTTATACTGAAGATGTTCAGACATCGGAACACTTATTAGTCAGATTAGCTGAACTTACATCAGTTTCCCCTAATCCTCTACGTATCAATGGACAGAACAGAAGTAACTGGGCAAAAATAAGTTTGAGCTTGAAAGAAGACGCTATGATCGACATTTCCCTGTACAATCTTAAGGGACAGAGAGTCGCAGCTATAGCCAACGGTCAGAAGGAAAAAGGAGTTCATCTGATAGAATGGCAGACTCAGAGTTTAATGAACGAAAAAATCAGTAACGGAGTATACTTTTACAATTTGAAAATCAATGGG
>JAQVBK010000343.1:2834-3248 GCA_028690365.1 Candidatus Cloacimonadota bacterium | reverse complement strand
GGTTTGTGTTGGAAGAACCACTTGAAGATGATGAACTTGAAGTCATCCTTCGTGATGAAGCATTTCAGAAGGAAATCTTCTTTGTGAAAAGGACATTTCAACATGACAAGTTTGGAAACTTCTTCAAGTCACAGTTCCATGTGAAAAGAATCAATGGACTTCTTCATATGTATAGGGATATTGATGGAATATATGTGTCAGGTGCAAAGATGTTTGAAAATGCAATGGTGTCCATCATCCCAAATTTGAAATCAACACAGAGAACAGAAGCAATGAAATATATTGACATTACAACCCCTGATGAAGCATTTGAAAATGATTCAGGATTGATTACATTCAGAAATGGAGTATATGACATTTATTCAGATGGCCTTCTTCCTTTCGGTCATGAATATATCATCACAAATAAAATAC
>JAQVBK010000343.1:0-2824 GCA_028690365.1 Candidatus Cloacimonadota bacterium | reverse complement strand
TTGTTTCTTGAATAGGAATGAAATGTCAAAATCATTCATTCTGATTGGTTCAGGGGCAAATGGTAAGTCAACATATTTGGATGCATTGAAGAATGTACTTGGAAGAAGAAACTATGTGTCACTCGATATGGATGAACTGTCAGACAGATTCAGTCCTTCCACCATGTTTGGAAAACTTGCAAACATTGGCGATGACATCAGTGATGAATTCCTGCAAGGTAAGGCAATCAGTCAGTTCAAGAAAATTGTATCAGGTAATGACATCAAGGGTGAAGATAAGGGTCAGGACATTTACTTTTTTAGACCCAAGGTCAAACTGTTATTCAGTGCAAATGAAATTCCAAGAATGCGAAACAAGGGATTTGATGCAATAAAAAGAAGGTTGATAATCATTCCATTCAATGCAAAATTCAGCAAAGATGACCCTGATTATCAATGGAACATAGTTTCAGAATTGAAGAAACAGGATGTTGCAGAATACATGATTCAGATGGGACTGAAAGGATTGAAAAGGGTTCTGATTAACCAAGGGTTCACAGAATCAGACAAGGTTCAGAAGGAACTGGAATCATTTGAACTTGACAACAACCCAATCAAGTTATTCCTTGATGAAGTGGATGAACAGGAAGTCCTGAATCAGTCCACAGCAAGTGTATTCAGAAGATACAGTGTATTTTGTGACGAAAATCATTTCACAAGTACAACATCAAGGAAATTTGCAACAGAAATCAAAAAGACTTTAGGGTGTGAAGTGAAGCAAATAACCCTGAATGTTGGTGGAAAATCATCAAGACAATATTGTTATGTTAGATAAGAAAGGAAGGTATTTCATGGAAGTAAATGAAAGAAGGCAGATGTTTCTTCACATCATGCCACCACTAACACACAAGGTGGTGATGCATCTTGGAAGATAAAGATATAAAACAGCAATTGGAAGAAATTGCAGGAAATATTTGTGACAACTTCTGCAAATATAATGAAACTTGTGATGACAATGCAGAATGTCAATGGGTTAGAGAGGGGGACCAATGCCCACTGGATAAATTACTTTGAAAGGTTGGTGTGAAAATGAAAAGACATAGAAATTTGAAACCCTGTCCTTGGTGTGGAAAGAATGTTGGTGAGCCATATGTGCATCCTGAATGGGAGGAACATAGGTAAAAATAATTTAAACATTTCATAAATCAGGAGGAAAAATCATGCGTAAATTTGAGAGGAGAGAATAGGATGGACGAAGCGTATATAAAACTTAGCAATGCAATTATCATACAGGCGGCTAAGGATTATCGTAAGGCATTAAAAAAGGCTTAAAAAGCATCCACATGACACGGATGCCAGGGGAGTTAAAGATGAGTGTGAGCGATTTTTTAGAAGCCAATGGTACAGCCAGCTGACAAGCGTTGATGGAGAATTTATAATCAGACAGCTACAGGAAGGGGTAAAATCATGTTAAAAATTTACTTAGAAGGATCAGAACTGAAGACACTCATTGAAAAAGCAAGTTGTACAATGCTAAAAAAAGTTACTATGTCAATACTTGGGTGCGTTATTTTAAAGTCAGAAAACAGAAAACTATATGCAAGTTGTACGACTATGGAATCATGGCTAGAAGTCAATACAGACTATTTTACAAGTGTATCAGATGGGGAAATTGCCATTAATAGTGAAGATTTTAAGGTTATTACACGGATGACGGGAACGGTTGAAATTACGGAAGTAGAAGAAAATATTATTGTAAAGAATGGAAAGAAAACAATCACATTACATAAATACAATGTATCTGATTTTCCAAATACTCCAACGGAAGAAACAACGGAAAAATTGAGATATACAGAATCGGAACTACTGGAAACAATCAATAATCTATCTGTATTTTGCGACGTAAACGAAAATAATAAAATGATGAATGTTATCAATTTTAATATTGAAGAATCCAGGGCGGAAGCGTTAGACGGTCATAGAATCGGATTAAAACGAATAGATGACACGGAAACACTTTGTAGTGATGGAAATTTAATGATTCATATTATGGCGGTTACTGACTTGAAAAAAGCATTAAATAAGAAGTCTAACAATATTGTAACGATTGCAGAAGGTGAAAAGTACATTGTTATCACTGGAAAGAACTTCACATATTATCAGCGGAAAATGCAAGGTGAATGTTTTAGAGTTAGTCAGATGCTCAATATGGATTATGATTTTTCATGTAATGTAGATGCAGAAAAAGCATTGGAACACTTTAAATATTATACAGATAATGTTATTGCTAAAGCGGATCGCAAGCCTATTCTTTTAAAGATTGGAAACGATAAAGTCATTACATACGGAAGAAATACACGTTTTGAAACATCAGACGAAATGGAAATAAAAGACTTTTTCGGAAAAGAATTGACTATCGGATTTGATCCATATTTTCTAGTGGATGCTTTAAAGATTGCAGATAGCGAAGAAATCAGCGTAAAGGGCGCTAATCCAAAAGCCCCTATTTTTATCACTGCTGAAAAATATTCATTTCTTGTATTACCTGTAAATATTAGAAGTGATGCAATGGAAAAATACATGGAGAAGGTAAACGTTGAATAGTCGTAGAACATCGTAAAATCAATTTTAAGCGACTTTACAAGTCAATACATAGAAAATATACATGGTGTGTAAACGTGCTTATATAGGCGTTTTACACACTTGAAATAAATAAAAGAATGGAGATACTAAACTATGGAAATAAATGAATATCAGAAACTTGCAGAAAGAACTATGAATTCAAATTTGAATATCAATGCAACCAAAAATCATGCCCTTCATGGGATGGTTGGGGAAATAGGTG
>JAQVBK010000342.1 GCA_028690365.1 Candidatus Cloacimonadota bacterium | reverse complement strand
AAATTTCTTTATTGATATCCGTGTAGTTTCAGGAGCAATTTGCAGAAAAACATCTAATTGACTATGATTGATCAATTGTCTTAGTAAAGTCAGTATCTTACAATTCAGGAATATTAATTCTGTGAGTATCTTATGTGCTTTTTAAAAAATGCCTCTGAGTACAAATGGATTTGACATAAGAGGTCATTTCAAGAAAAAGGTTCTCATATTAAATAATAAGGGAGATATTATGTTTTTAGCTATTGGTGTTGGGGGAATAATTATCATTGTTCTCTATTTTGTTGCTACCTACAATGGCTTTGTAAATCTGCAAAATAAAGCAGAAGAAGCCTTTGCCACAATGGATGCATATCTGAAAAACCGTTGGGATTTGATTCCCAATCTTGTGGAAACCGTTAAAGGTTATGCTTCTCACGAAAGAGAAACTCTGGAATCAGTTATTCAGGCAAGAAATATGTCCATGAATTCAAGTAATCCGGAAGAACTCAAACAGAACGAAAAAAATCTGATGGCAGGTCTGAAATCAATATTTGCTCTCAGTGAGAGATATCCTGATCTGAAAGCAAATCAGAATTTCCTTAGTCTGCAAACTCAACTGGAAAAAGTAGAAAAGGATATCCTCAATTCCAGAAAGTACTACAATGCTGTTGTCAGACAATTCAATACCAAAATCAAGCTGTTCCCTCATTCGATAATTGCCGGAATTATGAGTCTGGAAAAGAAAGCTTACTTTGATATTGATGAAACTGAAAGACAAAATGTGAAAGTTTCATTCAAATAGGTATGCTTATGAAGTATCTAACAATCCTGTCAATTATCTTTATCTGTCTGTTTTCTTCTTTGGCGGCAGAAGAGTTTTTTGTAATTGATAATTACGAAATTGATGTTAATGCCAGAGAGGATAATTCCTATCAGATAACTGAAACCATCAATGTGACTTTCCGGAGTGAACGTCATGGTATATTCAGAGAGATACCTTTGACATACAAAGAGCTTACTGCCAGAATATCCGGCATTTCGGTTAAGGGACACAAAAGTAAAGTTAGCCGTTCTTCTGAGTATCTGAGTATTCTGATAGGCCATCCAGATAGATATGTTAACGGTAAACAAACTTATACAATCAAATATCTCTTCAAGTTGGGAAATGACCGTGATCCTGAAATGGATGAATTTTACTTCAATCTGATTGGCGCTCAGTGGGATACTGTTATCGAGAATGCTTCTTTCCGGATATCTATGCCGTTTTCATTCGATGAGTCGAAGTTAAATTTTACCTCAGGTTCATCTGGAAGCAAGAACAATAAAAATGTCGAATGGACGGTAAATGGAACTGAAATCAAGGGCAGAATTAAACAGCCACTGAACAACTATGAAGCTCTCACTGTTGCACTTCCACTTCCGGAAGGATATTGGATTGGTGTGCAGAAGCAGATTCACCGGATGAATATTTTCTTCAATGTAACCGGTTATCCATTGTATATTTTGGTGATACTTATTGCTTTAATTTTGTGGTATAGCAAAGGTCGGGAAAATAAACTTTTCCCCTCGGTGGAGTTCTATCCACCGGAAGATATGACTCCTGCTGAAATAGGCTATGTCATCGATGGCAAGGTTGACAGTTACGATGTTACATCTCTCATTATCTACTGGGCACAGAAAGGTTATTTGGAAATAGAAAATCCGGAGCCTGAAGCAAAAGGCAAGAACAAATCATTAACCTTGATAAAGAAAGAGAATATACCAGAATCAGCTCGTAAATATGAGAAGTATATGTTCAATCAACTTTTTGGAAGTAAGGAAAGAGTTAGAGTATCAGACTTGGAATATAGTTTCTACAATATCATGCACCAGACTATCTCTGATGTTGAAACCTTCTTCAGCAAAAAATCAGGTCGACAGATCTTCGAGAAAAGAGGTTTTTTTGCTTTTGTTGCTATACTTCTTGCCTTTTTGCCGGCATTATCTATCGTTGCAGAAGGTTTTTTAAAAGCTCCTCAGGGAGCAATTATGGGAGCTAATGCACCTGCTCTTGTAATGGTTCTTTCATTTTCTGTACTTCTGACTGCAGCAATAGTGGTAATAGGCAGCGTATTGACGAAATTCATAGTTAATAAGAAAAGAGATTATCTGATCTATCTTTTCTTCGCATTGATTCCGGCAAGTTTCTCTTCAGTGTTTGTTTTGTTTATAGTAATACCGGGATATGTTAATATAATAAAATTTGTTTCAGTGCTATTCAGTATGGCAATTGTTTCTGTTTTCTTTGCAATAATGTCCAAAAGAACAGAATATGGAGATAAGCTGCTGGAGAAAGTACTGGGATTCAGAAAATTCATTGAAGAAGCAGAGAAAAGTAAACTGGAATCGCTGTTTGAATCAGATCCTTCTTATTTCTACAACATACTGCCTTATGCAATTGTTTTAAGATTAACCAACATCTGGGCATCTCATTTTAAAGGACTTGAACTACAACCTCCACAGTGGTATCGCGGTTACGGCTACGATCGATTTAGGGCGGATTCATTTACACGTGATCTTAGTTCTAATTTCAATAGTATGAACAGTGCTTTCAAATCTACCCCCTCATCTTCATCTTCAAGCGGAAGCAGTAGTTCATCCGGCGGATCATCAGGTGGAGGTGCAGGTGGCGGCGGAGGTGGAAGCTGGTAGCTGGTAGCCTCTAAATGAATTTTCTGGTTTCGACCATCGCTGAATGAAGGTAAGAGATGTTAAACCCCTTCGGGGTTTGATTGTTTATTATTCACATCCTGAGGTTATAACCTCAGGCTATTATGTTTTGCTCCTTCGGAGCAATTATGGAATGAACCATAAAATGTCTTAAAGGGTATAATAAAAAAAGGTGGTAATTTCAACCACCGCTAGGTAGAAATATTGATTGGAAAACCCCGAATGGGGTTTATAAAAGATGTGAGGGATGTTAAACCCCTTCGGGGTTTGATCGTTTATTATGCACATCCGGAGGTTATAACCTCCGGCTATTATAGTTTTGCTCCTTCGGAGCAATTATGGAATGAACCATAAAATGTCTTAAAGGGTATAATAAAAAAAGGTGGTAATTTCAACCACCGCTAGGTAGAAATATTGATTGAAAAACCCCGAATGGGGTTTATAAAAGGCGTGATGGGTGTTTTACCAGTTTGAGATAATCATGGAATAAAACGTATTAGCACCCTGAAAGGGTGTGATATAAATAGCCGGTGGTTTTAACCACCGGTAAATGAAGAATAGG
>JAQVBK010000063.1 GCA_028690365.1 Candidatus Cloacimonadota bacterium | reverse complement strand
TGGCAGGATATAAAGGCTTATTTACATGTCCCAGTCCTGTACCGGCAATAACAATTCCCTTATATCCATTATCAATCAGAGATTCAATTATGTCGGGTTGCATATTTGGATAATAATAGACGATCGCCACTTTCTCTTCAAAGTAGGGCAAAATTGTCACTTTTTTGTCATCCCTTCTTTTGTGATAATCTGATTTGAGCGGAGTTATTTTATCCCGTGTAATCATCGCCAGGGGAATATCTCCAATAGTGCGGAAAGTTGAGCGGTATGAGGAATGCATCTTCCTGACTCTGGTTTCCTGATGCAACAGTCCGTATTCATCCGAAGTCGGACCAAACATACAAACCATCACTTCAGCGATGTCTGAACTGGCAGCGGCAGTAGTAGCATGAATGAGGTTAAGTGCAGCATCTGAAGAGGGTCTGTCAGAAGAACGCTGAGATCCTACCATAACGATGGGTACTGGCGAATTTTGGACCATCAAAGACAAAGCCGCCGCAGTATGGTGCATTGTATCTGTACCATGACCAATGACAATGCCATCTATCCCTTTCTCAATTTCTTTGCCAATAGCTATAGCCAAAGCTTTATATTGCTCTGGTCCCATATTTTCACTAAATACTGCAAAGAGCTTCTCGGTTTCCAAATTACAGATATCTGCCAGTTCAGGAACTGCGCCATACAATTCCCCCGGAGAAAAAGCCGGTATAACTGCACCAGTTCTGTAATCAAGTCTGGAAGCAATGGTCCCACCGGTGCCCAACAATTTAACACTCGCCTTACCTTCGGTATAGGGGAATTGTTTTTCAGGAATTTTGTAGTGAGCTTCTTTATAGCCAACCTCTTTCATTTTAATGATAGTATCAACATCAACCCCAACATTATATCCTGTAATCAGTTTTAACACAATGTGCTTATCATCATGGTTTTCCGAGCGTGGTAAAATAATTCCCCGGAACTCACCTCTGGTTGTAGATGCTTCAGTATCGCTCCATACTCTTACATTATATTTTTTTAGAACCTCTAGGGCTCGTCCTTTGTAACCTTTAAAGATATCCAGCATTTCATTCCCCTTTCATATTACAGATTTGTCTGACACTATTACCAAGTTCTTTCATCGAAATATTTCCCAATGCAGTCTTTCTTAAGACCCCCATTATATAATCAATACATGCATCCTGCCGATTAGTTGTTCTAACGGCATCAAACATTTCCATTAAACCGGGAATTGATGAAAAGATCTCTTCATGGTCTATTTTCGTAAATCCGATTAAAGTCAGAATCGAATCAAATTCCATGTTGGGATTATGCAGAATCAGTGGAAGCATTTCTGTGATAATTTCATGTTGCAGCTTTTTTTCTTTTATAAATTCGAATAATTGAAAGATTCTTGCATAATCAAAAGGTTCATTATATATTCCGATACCCTGAAGATGTTTAAGATTTTGAGCCAGATATCTGGCGGTAATTCGGGGTGAAAATTCAAGCTTTGCCTCTACTTTTTCTAAAAGGGGCACAAGGTTGTTTCTAAGAAGATAGCTGAAGCTTTCTGTTGGTATTTTCCACTCACTGAGCTGTTTCATTCTGTTCTGAATTCCCGGCACAATTCTTGTGCCAAGTTCTTTTATGTAAGCGTCTTGTATAGATATAGGAGCAGAATCAGTATCAGGATACATTCTGTCCGGTCCTGGAAGTACTCTTTCAAAAATAGTTGTTCCGTTAGATAGTGATTTTCTGGTTTCATTGGGAACGCCAATAAATGCAAGCTGACATCTTTCTTCAATTGTCTCAAGAGCTGTTTTCAGGTCATAATCAGAACTTCTGAAAACTATCTGAGAATCATTTTCATCACATTTAATATCTTTCTTAACTTCATTCCAGAAAACGCTTTTTTCCAAAGAATCGAAATCTTCTGAAGAAATCATATTGGGTTTTTCCAAACAGGCAATTACCTTCAACCTGTCGCTAATCTCATTTGCAAAACACATCCCCGGTTGTGTAAAATGAGACAGAATTCCTCTGAATCCGGGTAGGTTAACCACTACAGTTTTATACTCAAGATCTGAGTTCTCCTTTTCATTCATGAAATTAAATTTTAAAGGATCCAGAATTGTATGACTTATCTTCCAGCTTGTCTTATCAAGATTCTTCTTTATCAGCAGCTCTTTGATATTCAGGAGTGCTCTTTGTCTGAACGCTTCATTGTGAGTCAATTCAGGAATCCTGCTTATATTGGCTACTCCCTTTATCTCAACGCGTGTCCCGCCTGTCACACTAACATTGACATCCTGTCTTCCTGCCCCGATTCCAACTCTGACCTTGCCAGTACTTCTAGCCAGAAAACGTATATACTGACCTGCTTCTTTAGCTTCATCAGGTGTTTTCATGTCTGGATAAGTTACTGTTTCAATCAAGGGCATTCCTAATCTGTCAGTTGTATAAATTCTTTCGTGACCGATATCCGAAACTTCACGGCAGGAATCTTCTTCAATGCTCAACTGAATGATTCTTACCGTTTTATTGGAAAGTGGGATTTCTCCTTCAATTCCAATTATTGCAGTACGTTGAAATCCGGTAGGAATGCTTCCGTCCAAGTATTGTTTCCTGGTTATATGCAGTTCACCCACTATGTTCAATTTGAGATGTAAAGCGATCTCCAAAGCATATTCCAGAGCTTCCTTATTAAGAGAAAAAGGTGGAGTGTCATCGATTTCATAAGTACAGGTAGTTTCATTTTTAATCCGATAAGTAATGTTTTTTCTGGTACGAAACTCCATGAGAGCTGTTCCATCATATTCTCCCAATTCACTTAAGGTAGGACGCATGTGCCTGTATATCTCAGCATCGTAATCATCTTTATCCTGATATATTCCTGCCGGGCAACGGCAAAATAGTTTTTGTCTGGTTTTAAGTTGCTGATGAACTTCCAGACCGCACATAAATCCAATTTTTTCGTAAGTGTTTCTGGTGGCTTCTTTTCGGGGAACATATTCAATCTGTTCCATTGTTTTGTTGTAATTCTTACGGGGGTCAAAATTATCCATTCCGCTATCCTCTTTTAGTTAGTTTTCAAACACTCTCTTGATACGATTAATCTTTTCAAACTGTATTAATCTTTATCTATCAATGTATTTGAAATCTTCGCCAATTCATTGGCAGAAAATATATCGTCAATTAAAATCTCTTTTGTTTTATCATAAATCTTTGAAACTTTTTTTACTTTATTTCTTTCTATGTTGTAGAATCATTTTTGTGATTATCTAATATCTGATAAATTTTCTTGCCAACATATTCTTTTAGAAAAGATAAGTTGTTCATCATCTGTTTATTATTAAAAAAGATGGGAGGTTTTCTTGATAGTAATTGAAGGACTTACTAAAAAATTCGGCAGTAATATTGCCGTTAATAACTTACATTTGCAGATAGGAAAAGGAGAATTGTTTGGTCTTCTCGGACCAAACGGAGCAGGTAAAACAACCACCATCAACGTGTTGAGCACCTATCTTTCTGCTGATGCGGGAAATGTAACGATCAGCGGATTTCCCCTGCCCCGTGAAGCAAACAAAGTTAAGCGAATTATCGGAGTAGTCCCACAGGAACTATCCCTGTATAATGAATTGAGTGCAGCTGAAAACCTTTATTTCTGGGGTAAACTCTACGGAATGAAAACTGCTGATATTCGGCACAGAACAAATGAACTTCTGACTGAAATAGATTTATTTAACAGAAAAGATGAACCTATAAAAAAGTTTTCGGGAGGAATGAGAAGAAGATTGAATATTGCTGTCGGTCTGATTCATAAACCTGAGGTTC
The DNA here is from genome assembly GCA_028690365.1 of Candidatus Cloacimonadota bacterium. Taxonomy (GTDB): domain Bacteria; phylum Cloacimonadota; class Cloacimonadia; order Cloacimonadales; family JAQVBK01; genus JAQVBK01. The sequence continues at coordinate 11,412 of JAQVBK010000063.1, read as the reverse complement.
TTTTTTTTGACGAACCAACTGTAGGAGTTGATCCTCAATCAAGAAACTTCATATTCGGAATGATTGAAAAACTTCATCAGGAAGGAAAAACAATTATTTACACTTCACATTACATGGAAGAAGTTGAGCGTCTGTGTACTCGTATCGGAATAATAGATTACGGCAAACTAATCGCACAGGGAACAAAACTGGAACTAGCAAAATTATTAAGCTTCTCTGAATGGTTGGAGATAAAAATAAGCGATAATCACCCTTCAGACTTCAAAATACCTGCTGGAGCGGTAAAGACCCAAAACATATTAAGATTTGATGGCACTGAATTCAAAGAAAAACTGGGTGAAATACTTGACTCTCTGATTCGTTCAGGAGTGAAAATTGAAGATGTCAGCTTTAAAAAAACCAATCTGGAAGAAGTTTTTCTACATCTAACCGGCAGAGAATTCAGAGACAATCAGGAGAGCAAATGAGAGTAATAGCATATATGATGAAAGACCTGAGAATATTTCTCAAAAGTAAAGTGTCTGTATTCCTCAGTTTTCTTGTACCTATGGTAATCATCCTTATTTTTGGCTCAATATTTGGGGGTATGGGAAAAACAAAGGGAATCCCCGAAATAAAAGTACTCTGTACGGATAACGACAACAGCGAATTCTCTTCTGCCTTTACCGAAGAACTGGACAAACTGTCAGAACTTAAAATTCTCAAAAACATCATTAAAAATAAAGAAGAGTTTCCCATGACCACTGAAGATATGGATAATCTGATTCGAAAAGGCAACTACGGAGTCGGAATATTATTGCCCACCGGTTTTGAGAAAAGTGTATTAGCGGGTGATTCTCTTGCAATGGAAATTCACTATGACCCTAAATTTGCTGTTGAATATGGCATTCTGACAGGCATGATACAGAAAACTATTCCAACCAGGTTTCCACAACTGATGTTCAATGGAATGTGGAAAATGTCTGAAGAAGCACTTGGATCTGATAAAAACAGAGAATTCAGAAAGAATCTCGAAACCGAAATTGCGAATTTCTTTCCGGAGGCAGAATTTTCATTCAGAAATGAAAGATTGTCACTACAGCCTTTACAGAGTAATGACAACACTGCACCGGATCTATTTAGCAACATAATCAACATGAAATCTGTTCAGTTAGTCGGTCAGGAAGTTCAAAATAATATGTTTTCTCAGTATGTAGCAGGAATGGCAGTAATGTTTTTGTTGTTCAGCGTAAATGCCACAGCAGGAGCACTTCTTTTCGAGAAAAGGGAAGGTACTCTAAAGCGATTGCTAATTTCACCGGTTCAATCTATAGAAATCCTGTTAGGAAAGATGCTCTTTTGTATTCTACTTGGAATGTCTCAACTGATTATACTATTTCTATTTGGCTGGGCAGTATTCAAGCTAAACATATTCAGGGATATCCCTTCGCTACTAACAGTAATGTTTGCCACAGCAGTAACGTGTACTAGTTTGGGTATCTTTCTGGCAACAGTGTGTAAAACCGAAAGACAAGTGGACAGTCTTTCCACCTTGATTGTACTCAGCATGTCAGCGCTAGGCGGTTCGATGGTACCTACTTTTATCATGCCCCCCCTAATTCAAAGTATTGGGAAATTTACAATAAATCACTGGGCAATGAAAGGATTCACCGATATCTTCTGGAGACAGTTAAGTTTTCTTGAAATACTCCCTTCTGTTCTAGTTTTACTTGGGATATCATTAACTTTGATATTAATCTCATTCAAATTGTACAAAAAACGTATTTTTGACATAGATTAATTCATACAATCCTGTTTTATGACTCACGATGAACTGAGAAACTATTGTTTAAAAATGAGAGGCGCAACTTTTGATTTCCCTTTCGACTCGACTACTGTTGTTTATCGGGTAGGTAATAAGATTTTTGCTCTCTCCGATACATCAGACAATCCGTTGAGAATTAATTTGAAATGCGACCCTGAACTTGCGATATTATTGAGATCAAAATATAAATCTGTTATCCCGGGTTATCACATGAACAAAGAACACTGGAATACGATTATTTGTGACAACTCAATTCCTGAAACTGAGATAGAATGGTTTATAAATCATTCCTATGAACTCATTTTACAAAAACTTCCACGAAAGATCAGAAACACAATTTTATCTTCAGGAGAAAAAAATGTCTGATAATAAATCTTTCAAAATAAGATGTCCCTGGTCAGAAGATAATGAAATATACATCCGTTATCATGATGAAGAGTGGGGAACTCCTGTCAGAGAAGACAGGAAACAGTTTGAGTTTCTGGTACTGGAATCTGCTCAGGCAGGACTCAACTGGTTAACTATTCTGAAAAAAAGAGAGAATTATCGTTTAGCTTACGATAATTTTGATCCTCAGAAAGTAGCTTGCTACAGTGATAATAAAATTTCTGAACTAATGAGCAATTCAGGCATAATCAGAAATCATCGCAAAATAACAGCTTCTATAAATAATGCTGCCAGGTTTCTCGAGATACAGAAGGATTTCGGTTCATTTTGTAACTATATTTGGGGATTCGTTGACAACAAACCTGTCGTAAATCATTGGAAAAATGTCTCAGAAATACCAGCCAGAACCAAACTTTCAGACTTGATATCTTCTGATATGAAAAAAAGAGGATTTACTTTTTTGGGTTCCATAATCATCTATTCTCATCTACAGGCAGTTGGAATCGTAAATGATCATCTGATTAATTGTTTCAGATTTGATGAGTTGACAAAAATGACCGGCTAAAATCAATTCACCTCATCTAAAAAATAAATTGAAGAGGTATAGTTGACAGCTAGAGAAAACATCATCTCCTTTGAGGAAGTAGAAAAAAGTTTTGGTGAAAAACCTATCATAAACAAGATTTCTTTTGGAATTGATTATTGTGAAAAAATTGGACTAATAGGAATTAACGGTTGCGGAAAATCAACTTTTTTAAAAATCTTGGCTGGACTGGAACACTTTGACTATGGTAACGTCACTTTTCGTAACGGGTTGAAAATAGCATACCTCCCTCAGATTCCATCATTAAACCCTCAGCTTACAGTTTTTGAGCAAATTTACTACAGCGATAATGAAGGATTTAACTTATTGAGAAGATATCACTTACTCAATTCTGAACTGGAGAAAAATTACTGTGAAACTACATACAAAGAGTTACAGTCAGTAACCCAGCAAATAGAAAGAGGAAATTACTGGAAAGTTGAGGTAAAAGCTAAAAAATTTCTGAATATTCTTGGTTTCACTGAACTCAATCAAAATGTGACAAATCTTTCCGGCGGTGAACAAAGGAGAATTGACCTTGCCAGGGTACTTATGGACGAACCTGATTTGCTAATTCTGGACGAACCTACCAATCATCTCGACATTGATACAATTGAGTGGATACAGGACTATTTAAAGAATTACAAAGGAACCGTTATTTTTGTAACGCACGACCGATACTTTCTGGATGATGTCAGCGACCGTATAATGGAAATTGAGGATGGAATTGTAAGATTCTACAAAGGTTGTTACTCGGATTATCTTAATCAGAAACAACTTCAAATGACTGATCTGATGAGAAAAGAAACACGCCGATCAGCTCAACTTCAAAAGGAATTGAAATGGTTGCAGAGAGGAGCAAAAGCCAGATCTACAAAACCCAAGAATCATGTTGAACGGGTTAAAGAACTATTAGACAAATCTTATATCTCCAGTGAAAAAGAACTGGATATTTCTTTTACTATGAAGCGGATGGGTAAAACCATTCTAGAAATTCAGGGTGTTAGCAAAAACTATCAAAAGGAACTCTTTTCCAGCTTTACTCACACATTCCAAAAGACTGAAAGGATTGGTGTTATCGGCAATAACGGCTGCGGAAAAACCACCATGCTAAAAATAATTACTGACGAAATCAAACCTGATAAAGGTAAAGTAAAAGTTGGTCTGAATACTCATTTCGCCTACTTTCGCCAGAATACCGATGAATTCGATCAGAACATCTCTGTCATAGATTATATAAGACAGCAAGCAGAATTCATCCGCACTAAAGATGGAGTTTTGCACTCAGCCACTGAAATGCTGCAACGTTTTTTGTTTGATGGCAAAATGCAGCAAGCAAAGATTAAATCGCTTTCCGGTGGTGAAAAAAAGAGATTATATCTACTGAAATCTCTGATGTTTGGTTCAAATTTCATGATTCTCGATGAACCTACCAATGATTTGGATTTAAGAACTCTGGAAATTCTTGAAGATTATCTGGACACTTATGAAGGCTGCTTGCTTGTTGTTTCCCATGATCGTTATTTTCTGGACCGAGTAGTTGATTATCTCTTCATTTTTGAGAACGGACAGATAAGAAAATTCCCGGGAAATTATTCTGATTATCTGCTTGTAAAACGTTTTCAAGATGAACAAACTAAAGAATCTGACCCCAATAGTTCAAAACAAAATCGAGTAAAGGAAAAAAGCAATAAACTGACTTTCAATGAAAAACGCGAATTGGAAGAATTAAAGAAAAGAATCACTGTTCTGGAAACCCGCCAGGAAGAACTAAATAATCAGATTGAAACTCAGGCAGCCAATCTGGCTTCTCAGGATTTCTCCAGAATAGCTGATGAACTCACTAAAAATGAAGAAGATTTAGAATTACTAATCGAAAGGTGGGCTGAGTTAGCAGAAAGAGAAGAATAATTCACTTTCGAAAATTAAGTAAACTAATTTTAAAACAAGAGGTGTTATTAATGTGTTTGAAGAAAATTGTATTATTTCTGCTGTTGATGATCTCTTTCATCCATCTTTCAGCAGACATCAAAGTTGAATATGTAGATAAAAACCACACAGAAAAGATTGCAATAAAAGATATCGAAGGAAAAAATTACCTGAATGTGTATGAGTTGAACAAAGCATTCAAAGCCTATATTGATGAAGATGTAACTGAGCAGAGAATAAATGTAAATCTCTACAACAAACAATTTTTGTTTCTAATGAACTCTTCTTACGTTTCTTTTAATAATCAGCCATACAACATAAAACACGAAATAATCTGCATAGATGGCAGATACTTCATTCCTGTTGAATTTGTAACCCATATTCTCCCCAGTCTGCTTGATGAGATAGTCAGCTATGATTCCGGCAAACAACTAATAAAAGCACATTCTCCTGTTGATAGTTCAATTCGCAGGGTATATCTTGATCCCGGTCATGGCGGAAAAGATCCGGGAGCTATTGGTTATAGTGGGACTTATGAGAAAAATATCGTCATGAACATTACCAGGGAAGTTAAGAAGCTATTGGAACAAGAGGGACTCGAGGTAATTCTCTCCCGTGATACTGATGAATTTGTTTCTCTGAAAGATCGTACTGAAAAAGGTAATCAGGCAAAGAGTCAGATTTTTGTTTCTATCCACTGTAACGCATCAAAATCCAAAACTGCCCAGGGCGCGGAAGTATATTTTCTGTCAACTGCCACTACATCAGAAGCCAGAATAGTTGAAGCTCTGGAAAACTCCGTTGTGGAAAAATATGAGGGTGGAGCTCAAGCCTTAAAAAAATATGACGATTTGGATTATATTTTGATGGACTTGGCTCAAAGTGAACATCTGGAAGAAAGCAGTGATCTGGCGATGAAAATCCAGGCTAATATTGTGGCTACTACCAAGGCTTATAACCGAGGTGTAAAACAGGCAGGTTTCTATGTTCTTAGAGGAGCATACATGCCTTCAGTACTAGTTGAAGTCGGTTTTATTTCCAATAGAGAAGAAGAAAAAAAGCTCATAAAAACTGACTATCAAAAAAAAATTGCTCAGGCAATTTTCAATGGTATTGTCTCTTTCAAGAATAAATTTGACCAGATGTAGGTGAGAAATTCTCTCTGATTTTTTGTTATTGTGTTATCTTCAACATCTGTTCAATTAATGAAATATATAGACAACTCATTGAAAGACATAAATTACACTATTGAAATATTCAACCTGAAAGACAGAAAATTTGCCACTCTTCTGGAAGATAATAACTCAACATTCTTGATTGGAATCTTTTTTCTTCTTTTCATAATCGGAATTTTTATCAATATGAAAATATTACTTTTTCTAAAAACAATTTGACAATATTCTACAAATAATATTTTTCTGCTTTCAAATGTTTAGGAGTTGCTAATGCCTTATTTATTAGATTGTTATATAGATATTCACAGCCAGCACAAAAGCTGCTGCTGGAACCAATTTACTTTCCTCTCTGCAACTCACACTAATAGAAATCACTCTTTTAAAAAAATCTCATATAAACTAGTAAATACCGTTATAACAAACATTACCCCCCCCCCGCAACTTACTGTATCACATAGAGTTACAATATTGCAGTATTTATGGTAGCTCTCATTTCACCTGACCGGAGCCGCAGAAGCGAGGATTTCTGCATGGGGAAAAATGTTTTTGTTTGTATTTCAATTGGAGTACAAATAAAAAGGGGACCTCGCCCGAGAGCTTTTCAGCCTCTGTATTTGGCGATACAGATTAACGGGCGGGGACCAATCTGAAAATCTAAACGAAAAACAGAAAAAAAATAGGAGAAAATAAATGAAGAAGATATTTATAGCAATAATTGTTTTGACAATGATTTATTCAGCTAATTTGCACGCTTGTAGACTGTTAGGCGTTTTAGCTAGAGACGGTAAAGAATTTCAGGATACAGGGTCAGGAACTCAAGTTGCAGGAGCATTTACAACTTTGCGGGGGCAATCATCCACTAATCCGCATGGATGGGGTCAGGTTTTTTATAAACCAGATTCAAGAACTTATGATTATCTTGCAAGAAGCAGTAATACAGCATCTCAAGATGGTAGCTGGGGGAATTATGATTCTTATTCTACTTCTTTAGCTTTGGCACATGTCAGATATGCCACCACAGGAGCAACAGACGTAGACGATCCTCATCCATTTATTTTTCATGATGAATTGAGAAGAATTGATTATAGCTTTATCCATCATGGAACTGTAGGTAAGGACAGAGTAAAGAACTTAATAGAGTTACATGATGATGAATTAGGTTATTCATGGCTGAATGTTCATCAACCAAACACATACGGTAACGGGAGTTACACTACTCCGGGTGGTTGGGCAAATGTAGTTGATTCTGAGATATATTTCTTGTGGATTATGCTAAACATTGAATTAAAGAGTCATAACGTTATAGAAGGTTTAAGGCAAGCACTTTGCGATATGGGATCTTGTTCATCTGGCGAAAATTATAATTTCATTTTTACTGATGGAGAGGATTTGTATGCATATAGATATGGTGATGACGATAATCATCCTTTATATTATGGGTTCAAAGATATGCATGGTGTTGGTGTTGGTGGTTATGGATTATGTTATTGGTTAGTGATGACTGAGATGTCTGATACTTATAATGAAAATAATGAATCAGCAATGTATCAAAAATTTCCACTTGAGAATAATGAATTAGTATATCTTCCTAAATATGGAAGAGAAGTATTATTTAAAAATTTCAGAGAATCTCAAGTTTCTCATATCAGACGACTCCATCCCGGGTTCAATTGGGAAGGATTTCCTGTATTAAGCGATAACGCTCTTGCTTCTTACAACCTTTCTCCATTAACCGGTTATGAAGTTAGCAATATTAATGGTGTTGGCGGATACAATGCAGTCTATGATGACGATTGGGACCCATATAACTATGCCCTCAATGATGACAATTTCTTTAAAATCAATATGGGGCAACAAACTCCACATATTACCCAAGATTATGCTTTTGGGGTAACTGGATCAATGAGAAATCCTGATGAAGAAATAATTGATGGTCCTATCTATACGCACACTAAGTACTGGATAAATTACTCCATACTTCCCAGTCAGTCTCCAAGAACGGCATTTGGAGATCTATGGAGAAAAGTAGATAAAATAGAAGCGGAAGACTGGGTTTACATCAATCCCGGCGCTCATTACAAAGGCAGAGGAATAGAAGATGCAGTACAATATCCCAGTTCACAAGTCAGACCTCTTGAGTTTGGAAAAGGTTATATAGTTACTTTCAGATATTCTCATGAAGACGATTTTGTATGGAAATATCCCACTGAAGCTGTCAGAGAAGTTCGCAGAGTAAATGCTGCTCCTGAGTACTTCAACCCTGAGAAAAAAGCAAGTTATGATGTTATTGACGTTATAGATATTCCGCAAGAAGTTACCGAGATAGGGGTTTTCCAGAATGGAATCTGTGTGGGAGCTGTTAAAGTAGAACAGCCTGGTGAACAAATTCTTGTTTATACTGATGATTCCAGTAAAGATGAGTCGATATTTGAGATAGAGTTGGTAACTGATAACTCCAGATCAGCAATTTCAACATCTTATCAAATCTACGATTTCAAGACAGATGAGTATTATAGCGAACCATTAGTTGCTGGTAAGGCTAATTATTCAATCATTAGGCTTGATAAAGCTGAATATGGTGAAAACAATGTTGTCAGCAACGTTTCTATTATTGGCAACTATCCTAATCCGTTCAATCCATCCACAACCATCTCTTACTACTCTTCTAATTCAGAAAATGTGAAAATTGATATTTTCAATCTGAAAGGACAGAAAGTAAAAGAAATATTCAACGGAATATCTGCTGTAGGCAACAACAAAGTTGTCTGGAACGGTACCGATGAGACAGGAAGAAATGCTTCTTCAGGAGTTTATCTGTATAAAATCAGCACAGCCACAGAAAGTGTTCAGGCTAAAATGCTGTTGTTGAAATAATTTTGGTTGAATCAGCAAAATAGTTGAGCTGGATGAATACTATGAGTAGTTCAACTTAGCAACAATGTAACGGACTTGACTCCCTGATCCGGTAGCTACCGGGCAGGGAGTTGAGAACGTTGAAATCACAATAACCGGAATGCCGATTGGAAACAAATAGGAGAACAGATGTTAGATATAGCAAAACACAAATCACAGTTTACAGTTTACTCATTACTCTTCACTTTGAAAAGGAACCAGTATGAAACATTCTAGAAGTCAATTAAACCAGTTCCCCCGAGTATCATTGAAATTCCTCTTCTTCTTTCTTCTAATTTTACATTCTACATTTTCAATTTTACATTCGACACTTCTTGAGGTGTCACCTGACGGTTCTCAGCCCTACACCACCATCCAATCCGCTATAGATGCTTCTGCCAATGGCGATACAGTATTGGTTCATCCCGGAAGATATATAGAGAATGTTGACTTCTTGGGAAAAAGCATTACCCTCGGTAGTTTGGAACTTACTACTAATGATTCAACTTTTGTCTCTCAAACAATTATAGATGGCAATCAGAATGGAAGCTGTATAAAAATAATTGGTTGTGAGATAGCAAACATAAGAGGTTTAACCTTAACAAATGGTTCTGGAACATATGACAATAATTACAGAGTATATGAAGGGGGAGGAATTTATGCAAGAAACTCATCATTATTAATCGAATCTAACATAATACATAACAATAGAACCGATAAAGGAGGTGGTTTCTTGGCGGAACATTGTGTGAATTTATTGTTATCTGGAAATAAAATTTTTAATAATTTTGCAAAATTGAGAGGTGGTGGAGCTTCCATTGCATTCATTTCAGGTCAGGTTGAGTTTGATTCTATATTTTTGAATGACATACAATTAAACTTTGCCGGCATACGTGGCAATGACTTGGTCTTTGTCAGAATAGACCAGGTAGATATCTATCTCGGCAAGTACACCTATACTGAGTACACAGAAGAAAGTGTTTTTGTAGTTACTACATATGAGCAAACTCCAGTCTGGACTTTTTCTTTTCAGGAAGGTTTGATTGAACCAATAAATCAGGATTTGTATGTATCACCTGAAGGAGATGATAATAACAGCGGATTAACTCCTGATGACCCTCTCAAAACCATTGCTTGTGCCAATATGCTAATTGCTTCAGACAGTTTGAATCCTAAAACAATTCATTTAAGTAATGGTATATATTCCGGTTCCCAGAATGATCAGTTTTTTCCAATCAATATGAAACCTTATGTCAGATTTGAAGGAGAAAGTGAAGAAAACACTATTATTGATGCAGAAGAAATTGACGGTCTTATTTTTGCAGCCTGGAGAGCAGAAAAGGAAGTAGGCGTGAAAAATATTACTTTTCAGAATACACGGGTTGTTTCCGGTCTCCAAAGAGCAGTTATTTCTGCAATGTATACTGGAGATTTTCAAGATGGTATTGATGTAAACTACCGTGAACCCACTGTTTATCTTGAGAATATTACCATAAGAGAGCATGAAACAAAAGAGGGCTTTATATTAAGCGCGATGATTGATATATTACAACCATCATATTTAAGTATGAAAAATATAACAGCGACAGACTCAAGGTGTGGAGTGGCAATTTCAATTGCTAAAGGCAGGAGTTATCTGGAAAATATTCGGATAAATAATATTTCTCCATTAGGTGATACAAGTACAATAGACAATGATAACGAAGGGATTGCGCTGATCTTTAATTGCTATCTGAATGATTATTCATTGTATGAAACAGAAACAATAGTGAAAAATCTGGAAATAGTAAACAATACCACTAGTCTTTCTGACTGGTATTATTCCCATACAATACTGGTTGGTACAAATAATAATGTTTATCTGATAAATTCAACTATAGCTGACAATGCTTGCTATAATCACCAGAGTTACAGTGGCGCTGTTTCGGCTAATGGAAGAATGGGTGAAAACGAAAACACACAACTTCATATAGTTAACTCAATCATTCATGGTAATACTCCAAGGCAATTACATGTTGGAGCATCTATTTTGAAAATAGAAAACAGTTGTATTCAAGATGGTCAGCAGCAGATATACTCCTATAATAATGCAGAAATAAACTGGTTAGAAGGCAATATTACTGCAAATCCCCTCTTTCTCGGAGAAGGAGATTATCCCTACTCACTTTCTGCCAACTCCCCCTGCATTGATGCCGGAACTCTCAATCTGCCGGAAGGAGTAGAACTGCCCGAATATGACCTCGCTGGCAATCCCAGAGTAGTCAACGGAGCAATAGATATGGGAGCTTACGAATATCAGGGCACTCAGACGAGTGAATTAGAAATTGAAAATGTAAAATTTAAAATTAATATCTATCCAAATCCGGTAAACTTAAGTGAAATCAATAGTCGCACCTGCCACATCTGGTTTGAAATACCCAAAGAAGGTAAAGCTGAAATAGCCATCTACAACATCAAAGGACAGAAAGTGAAGAACATTTTTTCAGGATTCATGACACCCGGCAAACAATTCCTGCGCTGGAACGGAACAGACGAACACAATAAACCGGTTGCCAGTGGAAATTACCTGCTGAGCCTGAAACAGGGAAGTGTGATTAGGGTAAAGAAAATGGTGGTAGTGAAGTAGCTTCGTAAAGCAACCT
>JAQVBK010000341.1 GCA_028690365.1 Candidatus Cloacimonadota bacterium | reverse complement strand
CCTGTGCTGACATCTTACGACCAGACCGTAAACCGCAACTTCCAGGACTGGGTCCTCAAAAAACAGGCAGGAACCCTGAAATTTAGTGAAGACCAGATGAACTGGCTCCGAACGATAAAAGATTATGTTGCTACCAGCTTCCATCTGGAAATAGACGACCTCGATTATACTCCCTTTGATGCTCTTGGCGGGCGCGGCAGAATGTACCAGCTATTTGGCGATGAGATGAATCTGGTTATCGGCGAATTGAATGAAGCACTTGCAGCATGAAAATGAAAAGAGAAGAACAGGTTGGGTGAAAATGTGGGTGACAGCCGGATGAAAAGTTTGGTGAAAAATCTTGTGAAAAACTGGGTGAAATCACGGGTAAAAGCGCGAAATAAGGTTCGGAGAACAATTAAGAGAAACATTCGGAGATAAGTTCGGAGAAAGGTTCGGAGAAGGTTCGGAGACAGATTCGAAGAAAAGTTTGAATACCGAATAATATGAGGCTCTGGTGACGTAAGCAAAAATAAGAAATCAGTAAATATTATCGTGATGATCGTAATCTTCAAGTGTTACGGTCTTTGCTTCCTCATCAACAGAAAAAACCCGAACAAAATGTTTGTCAATGTGTACTCTTTTAAATCAAAGACCATATCGTTCCGCGTCTGAGAAGTTCATCACCGATTTTCAATAATTCAAGTATAGTAACGCTTAAAAGAGAATGATCCTCTGCCGTATTATCTGATAATAATCTCATTTATACTTCCTCCTAATCTTTTACTAGATGGTCGACAGAGTACATGACTGAATTTACAGGCAGATTTAGCAAAAAGGAACCGCACATATTACTCCCGGTAATTATACCGTCAGTGTTATATACAGGAACTTACATATTATATATTGTTCACAAGGAACTAAGCTGTAAAATGAAGCAAATTCAGGACAGAGTAAAACTTGGTCCCGCAATAAACTTCATTGACACGTAAGCTGTAAAATGAAGCAAATCCAGGACGGCTTAAAAACCGATCTCGAAATCTACTTCATTGACGTGTAAGCTTAAAATGAAGCAAATTCAGGACAGTCTGAAAACTGGTCCCGAACTATCCTTCATTGGCGCGTAGCTATAAGGGAGCAAATTCAGGACGGCTTGAAAACCGATCCCGTAATATACTTCATTTATGGCGTAAACTGCGAGTTGAAGCTCAGGACAGTCTGAAAGCTGATCCCGTAATATACTTCATTGACGTGTAAGCTTAAAATGGAGCAAATTCAGGACAGAGTAAAATCTGATCCCATAATATACTTCATTGACGCGTAAGCTGTAAAATGGAGCGAATTCAGGACGGAGTAAAATCTGATCCCGTAATATACTTCATTGTTGCAGACCAAACCTTGTGAACCCTTCATTCACTCTTTTAATCAACGTTAAAGTGTATAGAATCGTTCCTCTTCTTTTACTGCTTTCCTCTTCTTTTACTGCTTTCCTCATCTTTTCGTTTTAGACATTTACCTAAATTTCCTGTGGAAACATGAAATTTCATGTAAGTGCCTGAAATCTTAGAAAAATTCAATTTTTCCTCTGATTTTGTTTACTCGATTGAAAAAAAACACTATCGGTTAAAAGCTGCTATGCGTTTTGTTTACAAGTCATTCCAAAGACTATAACAACTATCTGAAAAACGCCATCAGTAGAATTGATTATTAGACTATGATATTTTTCACATCGACACCATCAAACTATCAAATGTAAAAAAAGTATTAGAAACACATAGGCAGAATTAATAGGGTATCTTTTTTTACATAGGCTTTAGTGAAAGCTCTGCATTCTTCCCGATTTATAGGTAAAAGTGTTCTCAAATTAGAAGCTAAAACCACGAAAATGCATAGATTTTTCACACAAAACCTGTGCATTACACAAAATAGCATTCTGACATATATTCTTATATCACATTAAGTCTAAATTAAGTTATAGAGTAAAAGAGTGATTCTAAACGAAATGTACCTACTTAATATACACACATAGACCAAAAAGTGAAATTAAATACAAGTGCGTGATCATGAAGGATAATTACATACCAACGCACGAAGAACTATCAAAGTACTGTAATGTGGAAGGAGAAAGTGCATTTCTTACATGCCCGAGATTCCTAAAAAGATTAAGATATAAAATGATGTAAAAGTCGTATTTTCCTTTGAACCAGGGAGCTTAAATATTTCAGCATAATTGGCAGTGTACTAATATTTCAGTAATATGAATAGCTTTCAATCTTTTTCTTTCACTGCAAAAGTTAGGATGTATAGGTTTTACCACAAATTCGAGATTAGTAGATCAGTTTCACTTCCAATATACAAAAACTTGACCTCGATTTACAGCAAATTCGCGACACTACCAAAAAGTCGGATAAAGTAAGAAATTACACAAAATTTCTTAATTTTTTATATCTATTGATAGTGTGCTTTTCTTTACTCAATCATTCTAGTGTTGCGTCAACCTTCAAGGATTGAATGATTTTGAATATTTGTAATCAATTTTATGCGACATTTTACTACTGACGCGACACTAGTAGAATGGGCGAAAAATTGGGTTAAAAGTTAGTGAATGGTTCTGAGAAAGATTCGGAGAAAAGTTGGGAGAAAAGTTGGGTGAAAAGTTGGGAGAAATGTAAAAACATAAGCAGCATGCTGTTGAAAACTTGGTATAAATGAGGAGAACAGGTTGGGAGAAAAGTTGGGAGAAATGTTATGAAAAGTGGGGTAAAAAGTGGGGTAAAAAGTGGGGTGAAAAGTGGGGTGAAAAGTTGGGAGAAACACAATTGGGAATAATTAGAGAGATAATAAACGATCCCCAGATCTCAATTGTGGAACTAAGTCAAAAAATAGGACTCGGTACCACAGCTATTGAAAATAACATCACAAAATTCAAAGAAAAGGGTATTTTGAAGCGTGTAGGTCCTGCGAAAGGCGGCCATTGGGAAATAATAGATGAGTCCAAGAATGAAAATATTGATGAAGCGTCGGAGTTGTGAAGGTTCGGAGAAAACTGTGGTGAAAACTGTGGTGAAAGGTTGGGAAAAAAGTTCGGAGAAAATACTCCGGCTCATGAACGATATTATTAACAAATTAAACGAGGCTTTGACTGATTAAGATGAAAACGATTAAATCTCTAACTGAAGCCGAAATCGCTGGATTACCACAGCTGTCCGAGAGATGGGTATGGGTTAGACTCGATTCTATCGGAGAACTATTTTGTGGTCAATCCCCTTCAATTGCAGAAGTGAATCAAGAAAA
>JAQVBK010000340.1 GCA_028690365.1 Candidatus Cloacimonadota bacterium | reverse complement strand
CGCTGGAACGGAACAGACGAACACAATAAACCGGTTGCCAGTGGAAATTACCTGCTGAGCCTGAAACAGGGAAGTGTGATTAGGGTAAAGAAAATGGTGGTAGTGAAGTAGCTTCGTAAAGCAACCTTCCAGGTTGCGATTTTTTCTGATTTTATCGTCCCCAAACCTCTAGGTAGTTAAATCTTTTTCTCGTCCCTAAACCCTGTTTGGGGATGAGAATTTACGCAAGATTTAAAATATCTTAATCAGAATTCATACATTCAACTTTCCTGTTTGGTAAAGCACTAACACTCTATTTTCGTCCCCAATCAGGGGATTAGGGACGAGATTTGAATTCATACATTCAACCTTACCTATTTGGTAAAGCACTGACACTCTATTTTCGCCTTCGTCCCCAATCAGGGGATTAGGGACGAGATTTGAATTCGGACTTTCAATCTTCTGTTTGGTAAAGCACTGACACTCATTTTTCGTCCCCAATCAGGAGATTAGGGACGAGATTAGCTTTCCTCTTTCCTCTTTCCACTTTCTCTTAATCCGTGTAATCAGCGTAATCCGTGGACAATTATTGCCTTTCCGTTCTATCCTTAGCCATTTCGACCGTCTCCTCTTTGGTGGGAAAAAGTGATCCTATATCAGCTTCCGAACAGCAACTCCTGGGTATCCATTGCAATTTGTAATTCTTCATTGGTGGGAATCACCAGAATCGTTATGGGAGAATATTTTTTGGAGATAATCCCCATTTTACAGCCATTCTCCAGATTCATGTGATAATCGATTACTATTCCGATATTCTCCAATTTTGTACAAATCCTACGCCGCATTTTTACTCCGAACTGTCCAATACCACCAGTGAAAACCAGAATATCCACCTTCACCAGATTTGCCACATAAGCTCCAATAAATTTCCTGATGCGATAAGCATACGCATCCAGAGTTTCCTGAGCATTCACATCACCCTTCTCCGCCGCATTTTCAATATCTCTCAAATCATTGGAGATTCCGGACAGCCCCAATAATCCGCTTTTTTTATTGAGGATTTCATTCAGTTGTTTGACAGTAAATCCCCTTTCCAGCAGATAAAAAATAATGGATGGATCCAAATCCCCGCTCCTTGTTCCCATCATTAATCCTTCCAATGGTGTAAAGCCCATTGATGTATCAATCGATCTCCCCGCTTCAATAGCGGTTACAGATGCTCCGTTACCAAGATGACAGGAAATAACATTAGTATTTTCAGCCGACCTTTTCATAATTTCCAAAGCTTTATTGGCAACATAGCGGTGGCTTGTTCCATGAAATCCATATCTTCTGATACGGTATTTATCGTAGAATTCCCGGGGAATACCATACAGATATGCTGAAGGTGGCAACGTCTGATGAAAAGCGGTATCAAAAACTGCGACCTGTTCAACTTCAGGCAAAATATTCTTTATAACTTGAATCCCTAACAGATTAGGAGGATTATGCAAAGGTGCAAGTTCAATATTCTCTTCAATTGCTCTCATTACAGCCTCATCAATAATCACTGAACTGGCATACTGCTCACCGCCATGAACAACCCGATGACCAACTCCGTCAATTTCAGAAATATCTTTCAATATCCCTTTTTCTTTATCAACGAGAGCAGATAAAACTAATTCCATTGCCGAATTATGGTCAGGAATTAGCTGTTCCAAACTGTAACTGCCGTTTGGGGTGGTTTGCTCAATTTTGCCTTTTTCGCTGCCGATTCTTTCAACAAGACCTTTGGCAATACTCTGATTGTCCGGCATAAGATAAATCTCATATTTCAACGATGAACTTCCGCAGTTTAAAACCAGAATTTTCTTCTTCATTTCAGACTCCTAAATAGTAGTTGGACAAATTTTTTGAGTTTTTTATTTTGTCACAATATTTTTAGTTTTTTTTCAATCTAGCTAAAGGAAGCATAATATGAAACAAGCATCTTTTCTGTTGGTCGTTATCGCACTGTTGTTTACCTCTTGTGGTGAAAACACTGTAGTAAATGTTATTGATCCCAACATTGATAATGGAGATTACTTTGTTGGGAGTAACGAAACCCTGGAAGTTATGACCTGGAACATTCAGGAATTTCCCAAGTCCTCATCAACCGTTGGTTTTGTTGCCCAAATAATTGATTCACTGCAGATTGACATCATCGCCATGCAGGAAATAAACAGTGCAGAAGATTTTCAAGAGCTTGAAACATCCTTATCCGGCTGGGAAAAATTCAGAGCCAATTCCGCATCCTATGATATTAACCTCGCCTACTTTTATAAAGCCAATCTTGACGTAGACAACATTTATGAAATATATACCGATGACTGGTATTCTTTCCCGAGACCTCCCCTCGTTATGGAAATGTTTTTTCAGACAAAGAGTTATGTGATTATCAACAATCACTTTAAAGCCTACGGAGATGAGGAATCAGTGGACAGAAGACGACAGGCATCCCAGAAACTTGAACTTTACTGTAACAACAATTTTGCGGGACAAAGAATCGTTATTGTGGGAGACTTAAACGATTCTCTGACAGACGGGGAAGAAAACAATGTTTTCCTCAACTTCCTCAATTCCCCTGATTATGCTTTTGCTGATCAGGCAATTGCTGAAAGCTCTTCTGCCAACTGGTCGTATTTCAATTATAGTCACATTGATCACATTTTAATTTCTGACGAATTATTCGAGGCTTTTGAAAATGAACAATCTACTGTTCTGACCATGAAAGTCGAGAAAATAATCGGCGGAGAATCAATCTACAAAAGCAATATCTCCGATCACCGCCCGGTAGCAATCAAGCTGTTCAACAATTTCTGAGGTAAAAATGAAAGCCAAACTGTCACATAACCCCAAAGTACAGAAATTAATCAATCATATAGCCGGACAAATCAGAGAATACGCCGATGAACAGCTCCTCTACATTGAAAATCTGAAAAATATCGGAATTGCCATTTCCACAGAAAAAGATACCGGAAACATTCTGGAACTGATCCTCAACGCTGCCATATCCTATACCAATGCTGACGGAGCAACTATTTATATGCTTTCTTCTGATGCGAAAGAACTGGATTTTCGTATCATCTACAATAAATCTCTTAATGTAAAAATTCATTTCGAACAGGGAAAATCAACCTGGTCCAGCATCCCGCTCTATGAAGAAGACGGCAGTAAACGTCAGAAAAATCTGGCGGCATGTGTGTTCCACTGCGAGAAAGAGCTGGTTTTTGACAATATCTATGAGCAGAATGTTTTTGATACCAGCGGAACAAAAAG